>CAMAVV010000035.1 GCA_945861815.1 Thermoflexus hugenholtzii JAD2 | reverse complement strand
ACCACCTGGAAAGTCCTCTCGCGAAAGGACCGCCGTCCGACCGCCTGTGCTCTCCACCTTCCCCCATCTTCCACTCACCCACACCAAGGAGGCAAAATCAAGAAATAAAAATCGAGAGCAGCTCCATCGCAAAGCCGCTCTTCCCTGCTTGCCTTGACGCACCACTCGCCGAGTGTGACACTGGAAACGATATGCTCATCGACCTCCACGCCCACACCTGCGTTCACTCCATGGACGCGTCCCACAACCCCGATGAACTCATCGAAGCGGCGAAGGCGGCGGGACTCCACGGCATCTGCCTCACGGAGCACGACCAGTTTTGGGATGCCGGGGCTGTGCGTGAGCTGAGCCGCCGCCACAACTTCCTCATCATCCCCGGCAGCGAGATCAACACGGAAGATGGGCATATGCTCGTCTTTGGCCTGGAGCGCTACGTCTTCGGCATGCACCGCGCCGCCTTTTTGCGCGCCCTTGTCGATGAGGCGAACGGCGCGATGCTGGCGGCGCATCCCTACCGTCGCCGTCTGCGTACCGAGGTCGGCGATTGGGTGCCGCCCTACGAAAAGCAGATCGAGGCTGCCAGCCGCGAAGAGGCCTTCACCCTGGTGCATGGCCTGGAGGCCTTCAACGGGCGCGGCTCCCCGGTGCAGAACCAGTTCTCCCTCGACCTTTCGGAGTACAAGGGACTGCCCTCCTTCGCTGCAAGCGATGCTCACGACCCCAAGGACGTCGGCGCCTGCGCGACAGAGTTTTCTCGGCATATCACGGACGTAGAGAGCTTTGTCCAAAAGGTGCAGGCAGGGCGATTCAAGGCAGTGAAGATGCGGGAGAAGAAAGCCTAGCCTCTCGCCGCTCCCGCCAGCTCCGTCACAAAAAGCGAGACGGCCGTCTCTTCATCCACTGCGCCCACTTTGATCGAGATGTCTGCTTGCAGCAGTTGCTGATAGAGCGACTTCAGCGCCGGAAGCGAGTAGCGCTGCGCCTGTTGCATCGTCTTCTCCACGACCCAGTCGGAGTTGGTGGCCAGGGCTTCGGCGATCTCGGTGTGTGAGGCGTTCTGCTCGGTGAGGATCTTCGCCTGCACCAGCATCCGCAGTTGGCGCGCCAGCATCGTGATGATCATCTGCGCAGGCTCGTCTTGGATGAACAACTGCTCGAGGGCGCGCACGGCGTCGGCGCGGCGGCCCAGGAAGGCGGCGTCGGTGAGATCGAAGATACGCGCCTCCCGCGAGGAGTGGACCAGCAGCCGCACGTCGCTCTCTTGGATGGGTCGTCCTGTGGCGTAGAGGGCCAGTTTCTCGATATCGTTGTCCAACTGGCGCAGGTTGCCGCTGGAGTATTCGGAGAGAAGCCGCGCCGCCGATGGGTCGATGCTGCCGCCGTGCTTCGGCGTCTGCGTCGCGATCCACTCCTGGAGTTGCCTGCCGCGAAGCGGCACGACGGTCTTGACCTGTGCCGTGCTGCGTATCACTTCGAGGGCAGGGTTTGTGGCCTTGATGTTGCCGCTGAGGAAGACAACGACATTTGTGGGAGGCGTGCTATCGGCGAGCTTTGCCAAGCCTGCGAAGTCGCCAAGCTCCTTGACCTTCGCCTCGAGAGCCGGCCTGCGCCCGCGCCGTCCCCCTGCCCCGTCGAATCTCTCGAGGAGGTTCTCGACGACGATGAGGCGGTAGGGCGCGAAAAAGGAAAGCGTCGCGCAGGTCATTTGGAGTTCGGCGAAGGTGAGCGACTTGCCGTCGAGCGTTATCGTGTTGGCCGTAAGCGATTCTGCGTCGCCAAGGGTGCCCTTGATTTCGGCAAGGGCCTCTTTCACCGAGAAGTCGTCCTCGCCGTAGAGGACGTGGATGTTGTCAGCCATCGTGTGATCTGTCCAGTTCGTTGACGCTCTCCTCTGGAGAGCCATATGATTGTATCCGACTCGCCAAGGTGTGCGACGATGCCCCAGCCATCCATAGGCCTTTACATCCATATCCCCTTTTGCCAGACGAAGTGCATCTACTGCAACTTCAATACCTACGCGCGCCTTGAGCATCTTATCCCCGACTATGTTCGCGCCCTCTCTCACGAGATGAAGATTTGGGGCGAACTGCTGGAACAGCCGGTTGTGCGCACGATCTTTCTCGGGGGCGGCACGCCGTCGCTGCTGCCTGCGAGTGAGATCACACATGTGCTCGACGCCGCGCGCAAGTCGTTTGCTGTGGGCCGCGAGGCGGAGATCACGCTGGAGGCGAACCCAGGCGACGTGGTGGGTGGAAAGCTCTCCTGCTGGAAGGCCCTCGGCGTGAATCGCCTGAGCATGGGCGTCCAGACCTTTGACGATGGTGAACTGCAGATGCTCACGCGGCGGCACACGGCCCAACAGGCGAAAGAAGCCTACCGGCGCATGAAGGCGGCCAGCTTCGACAATGTGAGCTTTGACCTGATCTACGGCCTGCCCAAACAGTCGTTGGAGACCTGGCGGAGTACCCTGGAGCAGTCGCTGGAACTGGACCCGCTGCACATCTCTTTGTATGGGTTGACCATCGAAGAGGGGACGCCGCTGAAGCAAGATGTGGAAAGCGGGAGACTGCCCAAGCCTGACCCTGACCTGGCTGCTGACATGTATCTCTTGGCGGAGGAGATGTTGAAGGGCTATCGCCACTACGAAATCTCGAACTGGGCAAAGCCCGGCTATGAGGCGAAGCACAACCTTATCTACTGGCGCAACGAGCCGTTCTTAGGCGTCGGGCCGGGCGCGCACTCGTACCTTCGCGGCAAGCGCTTTTGGAATATCAAATCGCCAGCCGACTATGTTCGCAGGCTGACTATCGACACTGGCGCGCGCTGGCCCTTCGATGAGATGCCTACAGTTGAAGAGTGGCGCGAGACAGACCCGAAGGAAGAGGCATCAGAGACGTCGATCCTCAAGCTGCGCCTTGATGAAGGGCTTGCCATTGCTGACGTCGAATCGCGCTTTGGCGAGGCGGAGGCCCAGCGACAGACAAACGTACTGCGAGGCTTTGCGACTCATAGCCTCGTCGCTGAATCGGGCGGCGTCTTTCGCCTCACGTCCCAGGGCCGGCTGCTGAGCAACGAGATATTCGTGAAGCTGCTGCCGGAGTAGTATTTCCTCCGAGCCTGCGTGCTATCCTTAGCGCCACGCGAGGCACAGATGTACGTCATCGGCACGGCAGGCCACGTCGACCACGGCAAATCCACGCTCGTCAAGGCGCTAACGGGCATCGATCCCGACCGTCTCAAAGAAGAGAAGGCCCGGGAGATGACCATCGACCTTGGCTTTGCCTGGCTGAAGCTGCCTAACGGCGAAGAGGTCGGCGTTGTGGACGTGCCAGGCCACGAGCGCTTGGTGCGCAACATGCTCGCCGGCGTTGGCGGCATCGACCTGGCGATGCTGATCGTGGCCGCCGACGAAGGGGTCGCGCCGCAGACACGAGAACACCTTGCTATCCTCGACCTCCTGCGCGTGAAGTCGGGAATCATCGTCCTCACCAAAAAAGACCTCGTCGATAAAGATTGGATCGAGCTGGTGAAATCGGACGTCCAGCAGGCGGTCGCGGGGACGACGCTCAAGGATGCGCCCATCATTGCAGTTTCGTCGGTAAGCGGCGAAGGTTTGCCTGAGCTAAAAACGCTTATCGCCGAAAAGCTCGCGAAGACGGAGCCGCGCAAGGACATCGGCCGCCCGCGGCTGCCTATCGACCGCTCCTTTGTTATGACGGGCTTCGGCACGGTGGTGACGGGCACGCTTCTTGATGGGAGCTTCAGCATCGGCCAAGAGGTGGAGATCGTGCCGAAGGGTTTGCAGGCGCGCATCCGGGGCTTGCAGACGCACAGGAAAAAACTAGAGACGGCGTCGCCGGGGCGCAGGCTTGCCGTGAACCTCAGCGGCGTTGACCACGCGCAGCTTGAGCGCGGCGATGTTGTGGCGACACCAGGCTGGCTCACCACAACGGCTGCCTTCGATGCGCGCATCCAGCTCACTCGCGATGCTCCGCCGATGAAGCACAACGCCGTGGTGACGCTCTATGTGCAAACGTCCGAGATCCCCGCGCGCGTGCGGCTGTTGGATGTAGATGAGGTCAAGGCGGGCGAATCGGCGTGGGTGCAGGTGAAGCTATCGCGGCCGTCGGCCATCGTTAAAGGCGATCTCTTCATCGTGCGCAACTCCTGGGGCACGGTGGGCGGCGGCGAGGTCATCGAGCCGAAAGCGCAGCGGCATAGGCGCTTCAGCAAAGAGACCCTCGACCGCCTGGAAGTGCTGGAGGCGGGCACCCCTGAAGAAGTGGCGCTGGAGGCCATCGTCTCCAGCGAACCGTGCCAGGCGAAGGCACTGGTCGGCGCGGCAAGCCTCAGTTGGGAGCAGGCGAAGCAGGCCATCGAGAAACTGGTGAAAGAGGGGCAAGTCGTTGTCCTTGGGCCGGGCGTTGTCGATGAAAACGCGGTGCTCTATTCGGCCCATGGCTTCGACAAGGTCGCGTCGTCGGCGAAGGCGCTTCTTGCCGACTATCATCAAAAGTTTCCCCTGCGCCGTGGCATGCCGAAGGAAGAGGTGCGCAACCGGCTCTCCGTCGCCCAGGCCGTCTTCACCCTGGTGGTGCAGCGTCTCTCTGCAACAAAGGCCATCGCCGAAGACGGCTCGATGCTGCGCCTCCCGACCCATCAGCCTATGCTGAGCCCCGCGATGCAGAAAGAGGCAGACGCCTATCTGAAAGCCCTCGCCTCATCGCCATACAGCCCGCCTGTGGACGCCTCCGTCAACGCCGAAGTCCTCGCCTTTCTCCTGGAGCAGGGCAAGGTTGTGCGCACCAGCGCCGATGTTGTCTTCACGGCGGAGGCATATAAGGATATGCTCGACAAGGTCATTGCGCGACTGAAGGTGAGCGGCAAGGTGACCCTTGGCGAAGTGCGCGATATGTTCGGGACGAGCCGCAAGTATGTGCAATCCTTTCTGGAATATCTCGACCAGCAGCGCGTCACGCGGCGCGTCGGCGATGAGCGAGTGCTGAGGTAACGATGGCTCTGGACCTAGGGAAATCAGCGCCGCAGATCGAGAAGATGGCTGAGTCGCTCAAGGCGAGAGTTGGCGAGCGGCAGAGGCGCCTCGACGCGGCGCTACGCCAGCTGCACGACCCCCTGGGCAATGTGACCTTCGAAGTCTTGCAGAAGCGCATCCGGGCCTCGCTGCCGCCACGTCGCAAGATCACCTGGGCGATGGCGTCCCTGCCTGATGGCGAAGCGCTGGATGCGGTCTATCGCGCGCCTGCCCATGTGAAAGAGTACGCCGTCGTTGCGACCGACGGCTCGCAGATAGAGCCTGACCGCCACGGCGAAGCTCGCTATTTCCTTCTCAACAGCGGCGGCATCTACGTGCGCTATGGCCCGAAGCCGGAGGCCGAAATCTTCAGTACCCCATCGCTTTTTGCGAAGCCTGAGGAGATGGTCATCACCGACCCGGAGGATTCGTTCAAGCAACAGCAGATCGATGAGACGCTGCTTGGCGAACTGCGGATGGTGATGGAGGCCGAGGCGCTGGCGGTGCGTGTGGGGAAGATCGCCCCCGGCCTGCCTGTCCTCGCGCTCCTCGATGGCACCCTCATCCGCTTCGTCTACTCGGGTAGCCGCTACGACGACTTTGTGCGGAAGAAGTTGCTGGAACACGGCCTGCTCCAAGCATTCGACAGACTATATGCAATGAGCGAGTCGCGGCGTGTGGCCTTCGCCAGCTACATCAGCAAGCCGGGAAGCCATGAGGTGGTGAACCTTTTGCGCGCCGCGCACTGTCCCCATGCAGGTGTGGAGGAGGCGGGCTGCGCCGTGCTCTGCGCGAAAACGGGACCCGGGAAGATGGAGTGCGACGACGTTGCGAAGGGCCTTACCGATGCCGACCTTTTTTCCGAACTGCTTGATGTTGGCGAGCGGTCGGCGCTCTTTCCAACCCAGGCGCCCATCGTGCACTTGTACGGGCCACACGCCGTATGGTCCTGCTATGTGAATACCGGCGATGAGATCGCCCGCCTGGAGATGCCGGCGTGGGTGGCGCGCGATGTGAAGACGGTAGACTTTATGCACGCGGCGATCCTCGACCAGTGCAAGAAGGGGCGCGGCTATCCGCTGGCCTTGCAAGAGGCCCATGAGGCGGCGGTCGTGACCATTGGCGATAAGCAAAACTTTCAGCGCGTTTTGGATTCGACCCTTGTGGCGCACGGCATGGGTCGCGGCACATCGGCGAAGGCGCGCAGCAAACGTGTGAGGGCAGTCTAACGAAATGACCACCGGGAAATTGGGCGAAGTCGTTGAGGCGTCAACCGCCTCGTTCACCGTGCACTGCCACAAGCTGGGAGAGCCGCCGCCCCTGGGCAGCCTTATCACCGTCGCCGATGGCGATATCCATATATATGGCGTCGTGCACAACGCCACCACAGGGAGCATCGACCCTTCGCGGAAGGCGCTGGCCCTTGGCGAAGAGCTTGCCTCTGCCGATGAAGTGTATAAGGAACACCCGGAGCTGACGAAGCTCTTGCGGACCGACTTCACTGCCCTTGTCGTGGGATTCAAAGACAAAGAAGAAGTGCGCCACAACCTGCCGCCGCGACCTGCAAAGATACACGGCTTCGCCCACATCGCTTCGAAGAAGGAGTCTCAGGACTTCACCAAGGGCTTCCATTTCCTTGAGGTGTTGTTGAACGCCGATGCCCAGAATCGCGACGCGGCGCTGGCCGCCTGCGTGCGGCAGGCGGCGGAGACCCAGACGGATAAGGAGTACCTTGTGCGGGCGGGCAAGGAGCTAGCAAAGCTGCTGGCGCAAGATAGCCGAAGGCTCAATACGATATTGAGGATGATGAAGGCTTGAGCCTTCTCATCGACATATTCCGCTGTCCTAATGTGCAGCTTTGTTTGGGCAGTGATGTTGCACATCCCTGCTCGCGCATTGTTCGCGCACAGGCATCGGATTCACTAGGCAACCATCAGATGCCAGAGCCGTGGATGGGAGATATTCACCACGCGCTCATTCTATGTGTCGGCTCGAATCCAGCCATCGGGTTAGACCACTATTATCCAGCTTGGGGGAAGTCTGACAAGGAGATTGAGGATTTCTTCACGGATCAATTTCAGAATGACAACTGGACTCGGAACAACGTGCGAAAAGTTCTCAACAGCGGCAAGCTGAAAAGAGTCAACTACTGGGTCGGTGTAAAGAAACGTGTTGAAGAGTTGCTAGAGAGGCAGGCGGTTCCAGGGAGGGACTATGGGCTTACGGAGATAGTACATTGTAAATCGATGGGCGAAGTCGGCGTGAAGGAGGCCCTGACGGAATGTGCAGGAAGGTACTTCTTTCGCATACTTTCTGAGTCCCCCGCAAAAATAATCACTGTCTTCGGAAGAAGTGCGGCAAACTCAATAAAAGGCGTGCTTGGCATAACAGGAAAAAACAGGATTCACGGCCCGATAAATCTCGCTGGGCAATCAAGGATGTTGGCTATGCTCCCTCATCCGAGTGCCCGTCGTTCGGACTTTGATTTGTCCTTTGCGGCCAATGTGCCCGACGACGAACTAAAGAGACTTCGAGCTTTCCTAAGAGCATGACTTAGCTTTTCGCATGGGACAACGGCGACTTAAGGGCGATTCCTCCTGTCAGACTTGTTCGATTAACGCGACAAAGGCAAGTGCGGCGGCACGGGTTAGCCGTCGGATGATGAGGGGACAACGGCTAGCGACTTCCCGAGGAGGCGGCTTCCACGAACACCGGCTGGGGGCCCACCGCTAACGCTGTCGCGACCCCATCCTTCGTCTCACCCTTGATGTCGACAACCTTCACCGCAGGCGTTGCCGTCGGAAGGGAAATCGTTCGCGGCTGGTCAGCCCACACGACGTAGACGTCTCCTGAGGGACGAGTGAAGCGATAGGCGGTCACTCCCGTGGTCATCGGCACGTGCGCCACCGATGTGAAGCCTCGCAGCCGCTGGGCCGTCGTTTGATAGGCCGTATAGGCCAAGGTGCGCTCTTGCTGTCTGAGGAGCGACATGCCGTGCCAGACGTCCGTGGGCGGATTTGTCCCGGCTATCGGGTACCAGAAGATGTGCTCGACGCCGTTCGCCAAGGCGAAGGTGAAGCGTTTGATGAGTTCGGCCGCTTGAACGTCTTGCGGCAGATTGCGAAAGCTCAAGTCGCTTTTATCCGGGCCGCGAGCGTCGATATAGCGCGTATCCGGTCCGCCGGTTTCGGTCACCCAGATCGGCCTTTCATAGCCCAGCGACCGCATCTCGTTGCGGAAGAACTGGATACGCTGAGGCATCGTTTCGGGAGTGATATATAGGTGCAAGTCGAGGATGTCGAAGGCGTCCCGAGCCTTGCTTAGGATTGCGCGGTAGTTTGCCACCTGTTCTTTCGTCCAGGTGGTATTCATTGGGCCCAGACCTGAGAGAAACCATTCGACGGGGCCTGTTGGAAAGCCAGCTAGGACTACTTGGGCGGAGCTGTCCTCTTCCTTCACGATGCGATAGGCTCTGCGAAGGACCTGGACATAGTCATCGATAGAGCCGACAAAAAACTGCCCCGATGCGGTGATCTCATTCTCTATCTGCCAGTGCTGGACTTTGCCCTTGTACCTTCGCACAAGCTCCCGGAGGAAGCGTTCGTAGGCGCGATTTTTCACTTCGCCGGGAGTCGCAAACGGCGGCTGGGGAAGCTGGGCATGCCCGCCGGAGGAGCCCACCACGGTGATGAGTAGTTTGACGCTGTATCGTTCCGCCTCTTGCACCATCGTGTCCGGCACTGACCAATCGAAGACGCCTTCTTTGCTTTCGACGATTCCCCATGCCAGGTTGGTGCGCATCCAGCCTGCGCCTAATGCGTGCGACTGCTCCATGAGCCATGGCCAGGTGATATTCGGCCACTGGCGAGCAGGCAATCGGGCCGCCACAGGCCAGACAACCCCGAGGCGAGAGGCCGCTTCGATGGCGGGAGGGTTGTTTGCAGGCTGGGCTGTGGGCGTTGCTGAGAGAGCTCGCGTGGAAGGAACGGCGGTGGCTGATGGAGTAGGAGTCGAGGGAGCGCTGCAACTAACGATAAGCAGAGCGGCAATGGCAGCGATACAGGCTATGGTGAACGGCTGCGCTCTCGGTGCTGTCATGAACCACCAGTTTCAAGAGGGCTGCATGGGGCGAGGAGAACGTATCTTCCGCCTGCGGTTCGGAAAAAGCAAATCAAAAGACCACCAGAACCGGCGCCATCGCTGTGGCATAGAGCATCAGCACCTTCCCCCACCTTCGCCCGAGGCGAAATCTTGCAGAAACATAAGCGTTACACGTTATTAATATCGACGTAATTCGTCGTTCACACGTCCAGGGTAGTTTTGCTCTCATCACCAACTCTTATTAGATGCGATGCTAAACACCTCAGACAAACTACAAGCATCACAAGTAAAAACCCACTGCCCGTACTGTGCCTTGCAGTGCGGGATGCGGCTGCAAGGCTCTGCATCCGACCTAACGATTCAGGGCAACGAGCAATTCCCTGTGAATCAAGGGGCATTGTGCATCAAAGGGTGGACTGCCGCCGAGCCGCTTCGCCACCCTGACCGGTTGCTCCGGCCTCTGGTGCGCAATCAGCAAGGTGTTCTTGTCGCGACGGACTGGGATGAGGCGCTAGATAAAGTCGCGGTGGCGTTCCAGCAGACACAGGCCAGCTATGGGCGGGATGCCGTAGGGGTTTTCGGGAGCGGCTCGCTCACGAATGAAAAGGCGTATCTCCTTGGCAAATTTGCTCGTGTGGCGCTTGGCACTGCCAACATCGATTACAACGGCCGGTTCTGTATGTCGAGCGCGGCGGCTGCCAACCGGATGGCCTTTGGGATCGATCGCGGAATGCCTTTTCCTGTTGAGGATATCGCCAAGACCGACCTCATTCTGCTCGTTGGCGGCAATCCCGCTGAGACCATGCCGCCGCTGATGCAATATTTCGAAGCTCAACGAGTACGTGGGGGACAACTTATCCTCATCGACCCCAGGAGAACGCCAACAGCCAAGAACGCGTCACTCCATCTCAAGCTGCTGCCAGGCACCGATGCCGCCCTTGCGAACGGGTTGCTGCACATCCTTGTGCGCGGAGGAGTGGTCAACGACGCCTATATCGAGGAGCGAACGAAAGGCTTCGCTCAGGTCAAAGGCCTTGTCGCGACCTACTGGCCGGAGCGAGTCGAACGGATCACGGGCATCCCGGAATCTGAGCTTCACCTTGCTGCCCAGATGCTCGGGAAAGCAAAGACCGCGATGGTGCTCACGGCCCGAGGCCCTGAGCAGCAGGCCCAGGGCGTCAATAATACCCTCGCCTATATCAACATCGCCCTTGCTCTGGGCCTCGTCGGACGGCCCTACAGCGGCTATGGGTGCATCACAGGCCAGGGAAACGGCCAAGGGGGCCGGGAGCACGGTCAAAAGGCCGATCAGCTTCCTGGCTACCGAAGGATCGACGACCCGGAGGCCCGCGAGCACATAGCAAAGGTCTGGGGGATTCCGGAAGCCGAGCTTCCTGGCCCTGGGGTTTCGGCCTACGAATTACTCGACCGTGCCGGAACAGAAGGCGGGATTCGCGCGCTCTTTGTCGTCGGTTCAAACATCGTGGTCTCCTCACCCAATGCCTTGCACGTCGAGCGAAGGCTGAAAGCCCTGGACTTTTTGGTAGTCGCTGACTACTTCCTCTCAGAAACCGCTCAGATCGCTAATGTCGTCTTGCCATCGGCTCAATGGGCGGAAGAAGAAGGAACGACGACAAACTTAGAGGGGCGCGTCATTTTGCGCGAGAGGGCCTTTCCACCACCCCAGGACGTGCGCACTGACATCGAGATGCTCTGCGGTCTCGCCCACCGGCTGGGAAACGGAGCGCATTTCGCTTACACCGAGACGCGACAGGTTTTCGATGAGCTGCGGCGAGCGAGCGCAGGGGGACCCGCCGACTATTCAGGCATCACCTACGAGAAGATCAAGGCAAACAACGGCATATTTTGGCCATGTCCCTCAGAGGACCACCCGGGAACGCCGAGACTCTTTCGCGATAGTTTCGCAACTCC
>CAMAVV010000034.1 GCA_945861815.1 Thermoflexus hugenholtzii JAD2 | reverse complement strand
CGATTCCAGACAACGGCGCCGCCCTCGCCGCCTTCCAACCCGGGCGGTTGCATTGGACAAACGTCTCCACCCAGATTGTGAATGCGGTGAACGCGCCGCAGCTCAGGTCCAGCCTCCCTGGAGTTCAAATCCTGGAATCGGCCGGAGGCATGGGGATTCTCTTCATCAATACCGTCGCGCCTTTCACTGATGCAAGGGTAAGGCAGGCCATGCATCTGGCCATCGACCGCCCCGCATATGTACAAGTTGCGCTCTTCGGTGCCGGCAATCCCTTTGCCGTTGACGGCTTGCCCGCCGCCACTATCTGGGCAATGCCCGCCGACGAGGTCAAGGCTCTGCCGGGGTGGAGAACCCCGAAGACCCAGGACCTTGCGCAAGCCAAGGCGCTGATGGAACAAGCCGGGTTCAGCGAAAGGAATCCGCTCAAGACCTCAGTCGTAGTCAGTGGCGCTCAATTCGGCGAGCAGGCAACGGTCATAGCCACTCAATTGAGAGCGATATACATAGACATGGCCGTGGAGGCGACTGATATGCCGACTGTCTTGCAGCGAAGGACGACAGGTACCTTTGCGACGCACTTCAGCGGCGTAGCACCTGTCGTCGATGACCCTGCCGGTTACTATGGGCGGTTCTACCTCCCTGGGGTTGCTGAGAATTACGCAAAATATGACCTGCCCGACATCAATCGCTTATACAAGGAGCAAGACGAGACGGCTGATCGTGCCGTGCGGATAGCAAAGCTCCGGGAGCTTCAGCGAAAGTCTGTCGAGCTCTCATGGTGGATCACCGCCGCAGAGACAAGCCGGTTTCAAGCCCTGTCGCGACAGGTGATAGACTTCCCTCGTCAGGCCGTTGGAGTCAACTCGAACGGGTACCGATTCGAGCGGGTCTGGCTAACCCCTTAAGCATACGGTCAGGGTGCGACGGCACAGTGCACTCTCGCCTCTCGTCTCGTAGGAGCATTTGGAGCGGCGGCGCTATATAGGCGCCGCCGCTCTCTTTTGCTAAAGCCCGGTCCGGCGAGCGCCCCGCTAAAAAGCCCGGTACTTGTTCACGATGGGCAGGCGGCGGTCGCGGCCAAAGGCGCGCGTGGTGATTTTGACGCCGGGCGGAGCCTGGCGGCGCTTGTATTCGTTCTTGTCCACCTGGGAGATGACACGCTTCACGTGGGCCTCGGAAAAGCCCATGGAGAGCATGTCGGCGTAGCTGCGCTCCTCTTCCACGTAGGCCTTGAGGATGGGGTCGAGGATATGGAAGGGGAGGAGCGATTCTTCCGTGCGCTGGTCGGCCTTTAGCTCGGGGCTGGCGGGCTTTGTGAGGACGCTCTCCGGGATGAGAGGCTTACCCGCGGCGCGGTTACGATACCTGGCAAGTTCGTAGACCGTCGTCTTCTGCACGTCCTTAATCACCGCGTAGCCGCCCGCCATATCGCCGTAGAGTGTCGCAAAGCCCATCGCCATCTCGGTCTTGTTGCCCGTCGCCAGAACAAGCCAGCCGAACTTGTTGGAGATCGCCATAAGGATATTGCCGCGGATGCGCGACTGGATATTCTCCTCTGCAACGTTCGGCTCCGTGCCTTCGAACATGCCGCCGAGCATCGAAAGCATCGCTTCGAAGGCAGGCTCGATGCCGATGACGTGGAACTCGATGCCAAGGTTTTTCGCCAGGGCTTGGGCGTCCTCCAGGCTCGATTTGGAGCTGTAGCGCGAGGGCATGCCGATGCCGATGACGCTTTCAGGGCCAAGGGCGTCCGTGGCGATGGCGGCGACGATAGACGAGTCGATGCCGCCGGACATACCGAAGAGAACGCGCTTGAAGCCGTTCTTCCGCACATAGTCGCCCACGCCGGTGACAAGGGCCTTATAGATCTCGGCGATAGGCTCGATGGTTTCGAGCTTGCGCGCGGGCAGGGCAGGCCGCTGGGCCGCAGGCAGCGGGTCGAGATGGACCACGGGCGCGGAGACGCCATCGGGCAGTGTGGCAGGCTTCACCTTGCGGTGAAGGGGAGCGCGAAGGCGGTGGCCCATGATGGCTGTGAGACTCAGGTCGGCGACGACCATGTCTTCTTCAAAGACCTTGCCGCGCACCATCGCCTCGCCGTCAGGGTTGAAAATCACGCTGTTGCCGTCGAAGACAAGCTCGTCTTGTCCGCCTGCGATGTTGACGTAGCAGACGTAGAGGCCGTGGTCGATAGCGCGCGTGGCGACGAACTTCTCTCGGTATCCGACCTTGCCGGCATAATAAGGCGAGCCGTTGATGGAGATGATGATCTGCGCGCCTGCGTTGGCCTGGTGGAGTGTGGGGCCGCCGGGGTACCAGATGTCCTCGCAGATGTTGACGCCCACCATCGCGCCGCCTATGTCAAAGACGGGACAACTGTGGCCTGCTTTGAAGTAGCGGTCTTCATCGAAGACGCCGTAGTTCGGCAGGTACATCTTGCGGTAGACGCCCGCCAGTTTCCCATTGTGGAGAATGGCGGCGGCGTTGTAGATGTCCTTATCGGCATCCACAAAGCCGACGACGGCGGTGATGCCTTTTGTCTCGGGGATGAGGGAGTCCAGGCGCGCGCGATTGTCGGCGATGAACCGGGGCTTGAAAAGCAGGTCTTCGGGCGGATAGCCGGTGATGGTGAGCTCAGGGAAGGCAACGAGATTCGCGCCCATGGCCTTGGCCTCGGCGATACCCTTGCGCACCTTTTCGGCATTGCCATCGAGGTCGCCAACGGTCGTGTTGATTTGTGCCAGCGCGACGCGGAAGAGGGACATTCATCACCTATTGCCGAAGCGATGCTCAACGTCCCAATTATAGCAACCAGTCAGTTTGAGATGCGGGAGCTCCTATTGTTGATTGACTAGGTAAACAATAGCTGGTAGAGTGGTTCCACCTGAAGGAAACGGCCCCTATCGTGCTATCATAGCGCGTCCCAGGAAGCCTAAGGAGGCGACCATGCCCACCATCACAAAAGACCAAATCCTCGAGCGGCTCAAAGAGGTCTTTGACCCTGAGATCCCTTACAACATCGTTGACCTTGGCCTTGTCTACAACGTGGCGATCAAGGACAACAAGACCGTTGATGTGACGATGACGCTGACCTTCCCCGGCTGCGGCATGGGCGCATACATCGCCAACAACGTGCGCGAGAAGATCATGGAGATCGAGGGCATCGAGGATGCGAACGTGGAGATGACCTTCGACCCGCCCTGGAGCCCCGAGAAGATTTCCCCCTCCGTGAAGCTAGAGCTCGGCATCGAATAACGTCGCCTCTTTGAGAGCCCTCCGGTCTGACGCCTGGGGGCTTTTGCTTGTACAAGGAGCACCATATGCAGCAGCATGACCACGCTCACGACCATGGCCCCGGGCAGGGCCATTCCCACGGCCCCACGCCAGTCCAAGGCCCAGGCCCCGACGCCAAGGCGCGCATCGAGGCGATGAAACGGCAGTTCGCGCAGAAGAAGCGTATGAGCGAGCGCCTGGGGAAGATCAAGAACAAAATCGCCGTCTATAGCGGCAAGGGCGGCGTCGGCAAGAGCACCGTGGCGGTGAATCTGGCGGTGCTGCTGGCCCAGCGCGGCAAGGCCGTGGGCCTCCTGGATGCAGACATCGACTGCCCGAATATCATCAAGCTCCTCAAGGTCAACTCACAACCGGACGTGGTAGACGGCCAGATCACCCCCGCCGTGATGCACGGGGTAAAGGTGGTCTCCATGGGCTCCTTCCAACAGAACGAGGAGGAGGCCATCATCTTCCGCGGCCCCATGATCCACAACGCGCTGACGCAGTTCATCGAAGTGACGGACTGGGGCGAGCTCGACTACCTTGTCATCGATATGCCGCCGGGCACATCGGACGCGGCGCTGACGGTGATGCAGACGCTTCAACTCGACGGCTTTGTTGTGGTGACAACGCCGCAGGAGTTGGCCATCCTGGACGCCAAGCGCTCCATCAACATGATCAAGAAACTGAACGTGAAGGTCCTTGGCGTGGTGGAGAACATGGCAGGCGATATCTTCGGCAAGGGCGGCGGCGAGAAGCTGGCGAAGGATGCGGGCGTGCCGTTCCTGGGCACCATCCAATTGCGCAGCGCCTTCCGCGAACCGCCGAAGCCCGTGGCCCTGGTGGACAAGGACGCCAGGCGCGAGTTCGAGGCCATCCTCGACCACCTCAAAGTGCCACAGCCGGTGTAGGACTAGCGCCGCTTCGCGTCCTCGCGCTTTCTGGCGCGGCGGTGCGGGTCAGGCTCACGGCCAAGGACACGGTCGACGACGTCCTGAACGCTGTTGACGAATGACTCCTGGGCCTTGTCCGCCTCTGAGGCGAGGGCCACTTCGAAGAGCGTACCGTAGGAGCCGATCTTCCTGAACTTCTTCGCGCGGTTGCGCAGCAGCGTTCGGGTGAACGTCATCTGCACATCCAGAAGCGATTGCACCAGGAGGCGCTCCAACTGCCGCGCCGCCTCTGCGATGTTGGTGTGCGCGCCTTCCTCCGGCTCCGGCACCACGCCGTCCACGATGCCCAGCTCAACGCAGTCGTCCGCCGTCAACTTCAGCGACGCCGCCACCTGGTTCGCGCGCGAGGAGTCACGGTAGAGGATAAGGGCGGCGGCCTCAGGGGACATAGGCGTGTAGATGGCGTTCTCCATCATCAGGATACGGTCGGCGACGCTGAAGGCAAGGGCACCTTCGCTGCCGCCTTCGCCGATGATGGCAGTGAGCACCGGCGTGGGCAGCTCGGCCATATCAGCGACCATCAGCCCGAATGCGCCGGCGAGGCCACGCTCTTCAGCGGCCAGGCCCGGATACGCGCCCTTGGTATCGACGAAGGTGATGAGGGGCAGGCGAAACTTCGCGGCGAGGCGCATGGCGCGGCGGGCTTTGCGAAAGCCCTCCGGGTAGATATAGCCTTCGTGGTGCTGCCCGCTCTCTTCTTTCTTCCCACGGTCCTGGCCTATGACCATCACCGCTTCGCCGGCGAGATAGCCTATGCCAGTGACGACGACAGGGTCATCGCCGTAGATGCGGTCGCCGTGCAGTTCGACAAAGTTCGAGACGATGCGCTCGATGTAGTCGCGGGCAGTTGGCCGCTGTTCGTGGCGGGCGAGCTGCACGCGCTCCCAGGCGGGAGCAGCGGGGCGTTCGACGTTGCGCAAGCGGCTCCGGTTGGCAATGGTGAGGCGATACTTGAAGCCAAGGAGATCTAAGGCAAGAGCCATCTGTTGTTTCAGCCGCCGGCGGTCGACGATGGCATCGATCATGCCGTGGGCGAGATAGAAGTCGGCGGTCTGAAACTCCTGGGGCGTCTTCCCATCCTTCGTGGCCTCTTCCGCAAGGCGCTTGGGCGCAAAGCCGATGATCGCGCCCGGCTCGGCGAAGACGATATCGGCCATGCTCATGGAGGCGGCAAGCAGATGGCCCGTTGTAGGGCTCGATAGGATCGAGATGAAGGGGATGCCCTTTTTCCCCAGGCGGCGAAGGGCCACGGCCATCTTGGGCATCTGCATCAGGGCCAAGACGCCCTCCTGGATGCGAGGCGCGCCGCCGGAGGCGACAAGGACGAATGGCAGACGGCGATGGGCTGACATCTCCGCGGCCTTGGTGATCTTTTCACCGACGGCGCTGCCTATGCTGCCGCCCATGAAGCCGTAATCGAGGACAGCAAGCACAGCTTCGACGCCGCCGATGTGTCCCGTTCCGGTGATGACGGCTTCCGTGAGGCCGGTGACGCGCTGGGCTTCGGCGATGCGCTCCTTGTAGGGGACGCGATCGGCGAAGGAGAGCGGGTCCAGGGGGACGAGGGATTCGTTCGTCTCGCGGAAGGTGCGCGGATCGACAAGAAACTCGATGCGCTGTACGGCGCTTACGGTGTAGTGGAAGCGGCAGAAGGGGCAGACACGAAAGCGCTGAAAGAGGACGGCGGAGACCAAGTCGCTACCGCACGAAATGCACTTCTCAAGCTGTTCGTGCGGATACCGCGCTGAGGCTGCCGCTTCCGGGTCTTTTGCCATCGCAGGGCTCCCACAAAGCCCGTGCGCCGAACGCGGGAACCGCCCAGACTACGCGACTTCTTCCGTTGCGACTGCGTAGCCTTCACCCTCAAGCAGTTCCACCAGACGCTTCGCTTTAGTATAGCCCACCTGGAGGCGTTTTTGTAAGAGCGATGGCGAGACGCGAGTGCCTTGCGCGGCGATCATGCGGGCCTTTCCGAGCAAGGCATCGTCGCCCATGGGAGCGGAGGCGGCTGGGCCAGGCGATGCTTGCATGGGGACAGTTCGCGATGGCGGAGGCGGCCGGCTGGCGTTGTTGAGTCCGTTGTAGCCATCCTCTTCGTCATCGTCGCCCTCATCCATGTCCTGGGCAATGGAGCCATGGGCGTTGGGAGAGCCGGCAAGCTTGGTGACGTCTTTGAAGATGTCCGGCGGGCGCGTGACGTCCTCCTGGCTATTCCAGGCGTGGACGATCTTCTCGATCTCCCGGTCGGAGACGAAGACGCCTTGAACGCGGCTCGGCTTCTGGGCGTCCTGGGGCTGGTAGAGCATATCGCCCTTGCCCAGGAGCTTCTCCGCGCCGACGGAATCGAGGATGGTGCGAGAGTCCACCTGGGAAGAGACGGCGAAGGCGATGCGCGTGGGGAAGTTGGCTTTGATGAGCCCGGTGACCACGTTCACCGAGGGGCGCTGGGTGGCGACGATAAGGTGTATGCCCGTGGCGCGGCCAAGCTGTGCCAGGCGCGTCAGGGCGTGCTCCACGTCCATGGGGGCGGTCATCATCAGGTCGGCCAGCTCGTCGATGCAGATAACGAGGTAGGGCAATGGCTCGGCGACCTGCTTGCTTTTGTTATAGGCCTCGACGTTGCGCACCCCGGCGGCGGCCAGCTTCTTGTAGCGCTCGCCCATCTCCCACAATGCCCATTTGAGCGCGGCGACGACCTGGTCGACATCAACGATAACAGGAGTCACCAGGTGAGGGATGCTGTTGTATGACGTCAGCTCCACGCGCTTGGGGTCAACCATGAGGAAGCGCACATCGCGGGGCGTGGAGAACATGAGGATAGAGGCGATGGTGGCGTTCATGCAGACGCTTTTGCCGGAGCCGGTTGCGCCTGCCACAAGGACGTGGGGCATCTTGGCGAGGTCGGCGACCACAGGCTCGCCGCCGGTGCCCTTGCCGAGGGCGATGGCTAGTTTGCTCTTGGCGCGCATCTTCTGGAATGCCGCCGACTCCATGATGGAGCGGAAGCCGACGATCTCAGACTTGGAGTTAGGCACCTCGATGCCGACGAGGGCCTTGCCAGGGATGGGCGCCTCGATGCGCAGGCTCTGCGAGGCGAGGGCGAGGGCAAGGTCCTTATCGAGGTTCGCGATGGCGTCAACTTTGACGCGCACTTTGGAAATCTCTTCGCGCTTCACGACGGGGTTACCCTCGTCGTCCACCATGAGCTTGCCCTCTTCATCGCGCAGGCGTATCTCCCTATGTTTCCGTATCCAGCCGGGCTCGATGCCGAACTGGGTGACGGCGGGGCCGGGGCTGATCTCCACGACCTTCCCCTCGACACCGTGGCTCGCCAGGGCCTCTTCGATGGCGGCGGCGCGGGACTTGTTGTCCGATTCGCTGGGCGCAGAGCTGGAGACATGCTCGAGGATCTTGATCGAAGGAAGACGCCAGCCGCCATTATCGCTTTGCTTCTCCAGGTAGTCCTTACCGTCCTCGAGAGGCTCGCCGGTGGCTGACACTTTCTGTTTCTTATGCTTGGGAGGCTTGGCTTCTTTGTGCTTCTGCTCGAGAGCTTCGACAGGCGCAGCAGCAACGTCACTGGCCGGCTCTTCGCCCTCGATGACCGGGGCGGCAGCCGCTTGCGCAATGACCGGGGGAACGATGCCGCGCCGCCGGTCGATCCAGCCTTTGAGAAAGTCGCCGGTCCAGATAGTGGCGAAGACGAGCTTGGCCCAGGCCTTCTTGGCGGCGATGAAGGTGTAGCGGCCGCCGTTGTGCACAAGCCAGCCCGCAGCCACGGAAATCTTCGCGACGGCCCATGCCGCCTGGGAGGGCGCGATGCAGCTGAGGCCGAGGATGCCGATGAAGGCGATGCGAACGCCGCCGCCGACATGGGCCGTGCCGAGGATCTTTTGGCCGATGTAGCCGCCAACGCTCGCGTCAGCGAGTGCGCCAGCGCCGGTGGAGAAGAAGGAGATGGCGCCCCAGAGCATCATGGCGATGAGCAGCGCGCCGAGCCAGAGGTTCCACCTGCGGATGACGGACATGGGCCTGCCGGAGAAGGCGGCGATAAGGACGATGGCAAAGGGGACGGCGATGAGGCTGCCGAAGCCAAGATTCCGCCACCATGTCCCGTGGGTGAAATAGAGCAGCGCGCCAAAGCCCATGAGGAGAAGGCCGGCGAGCATCTCGTGCCAGACGGAGACGGTGAAGAGGCCCGTGATCGCAGTCCGAGGCGAAGCGGCGAAGCTCTTGACAGCTTCGATGGGTCCGTGTGACTTTGCCATGGCGCGCCTCCCCTAGAGACCCATCGCCACCGGAATGATCATCGGGCGGCGTTTTGTCGATTTGAAGAAGAACTGGCTCAACGTCTCTTTCACCTTCGTCTGCACAAAGGGAATCTCTACCTGGCCCATGTTATGGTTGAGGGTCTCCATGATGAGCTCTTTCGCCTCTGCGATAAGCTGGCCTTCGTTTTCCTCATGAAAGCCATAGGAGACGATCTCCGGCTGGCGCACCGGACGGCTTGTGCGGCTGTCCACGACGAGGAAGACAACGACGACGCCATCCTTGGAGAGCATCCGGCGATCGCGAAGGACGACGCTGGAGGTCTCCCACCGGGCCAGGCCATCGACATAGATGGGGCCTGCCTGGACACGGCCGTTGCGATGCCCGTGCTCGTGGCTGAGCTCAAGGACATCGCCGTCCTCCATGAGGAATGTGTTTTTCTCATGGACGCCCAGGGACTTGGCAATGGCGGCGTGAGCGACGAGGTGGCGAAATTCCCCGTGGATGGGGACAAAGTGCCGGGGCTTGGTAAGGCTGATCATCGCCTTGAGCTCTTCTTGCGCCGCATGGCCGTGGACGTGGACAGTATCAGCCTTGTCCGTGATGACCTTTGCGCCCAGGCGGAGGAGGTTATCGATAGTCTTGTGGACGAGGGTCTCGTTGCCGGGGATAGGCGTGGCGGACATGACGACGGTATCGCCTTGGCGGATGGAGACTTCGCGATGGTCTCCGTTGGCCATGCGCACCAGGGCAGAGGTCGGCTCACCCTGAGCGCCTGTGGTGATGATGACGACGCGGTTCGGCGGCAGACTCTCTACTTCATCGATGCGCGCCAAGATGCCTTCCGGGAACTTGAGATAGCCGAGCTTGAGGGCCATCTGCACGTTCTCCACCATGCTCCGCCCGACGAGGGCAAGGCGGCGGTTGTGCTTGATGGCGGCTTCCGCGATCTGCTGGACGCGGGAGATAAGCGAGGCAAAGGTGGTGACGATGACGCGCCCCTCGGCTGCTCCAATCACACGCATCAACGTCTCGCCGACGATCTTCTCGGAGGGGGTGAAGCCTTGCACCTCGGCGTAGGTGGAGTCGGACATGAGGAGGGCGACGCCTTCGCTGCCGAAGGAGGCGAGCTTCGCGAGGTCGGAGGCGCGGCCATCCACGGGCGTGTGGTCGAACTTGAAATCGCCGGTGTGGATGACGGTGCCGACGGGGGTGCGGATGGCGACGCCCATTGCATCAGGGATGCTGTGGCAGACGCGGAAAAACTCGACATCGAACTTGCCCAGGCGGACGCGCTCGCCGGGGCGAATCTCCTGGATGGCGGCGTCTTTCAGTCCTCTGGTCTCTCGCAGCTTCACCTTGATGAGGCCGTTGGTGAGGCGGGAGGCGAAGACAGGAACGTTGAACTCGCCGAGGACGTAGGGAAGCGCGCCGATGTGGTCTTCGTGGCCGTGGGTGACGGCGATGCCACGGAACTTCTCCATCTTTTCCCTGAGATAGGCCATATCGGGGATGACGAGGTCGACGCCGAGCATCTCCTCGTCGGGGAACATGACGCCTGCGTCGACGGCCATGATGTCGTCCTCGTACTCGAGGAGCATCATGTTCTTGCCTATCTCACCCAGGCCGCCGAGGGGTATGACTCGCAGTTTTTCTTTACTCATGCACGCTCGCTTGCGGCCTAAAAGAGGCCGAGTTGTTTTGGTTCGGGCTTGGCTTCTTCGATCTTCGCCGCTTCCTTCAAGAGTTGCGGGATCTTTTTGAAGTCGGCCTGGAGGGTCTGCTTCAGGCTTTGCTGGTAGAGGGCGGCGGCGGGATGATGCACCGGGAGGACGACTCTCTCGCCAATCTTGCGGGGCGAGCCGTGGACCTTGCTGATGGAATCGCCAGGCATGAACTTGGCCATGGAGTAGCGGCCCAGGGTCACGATGACCTTAGGGTTGATGAGGCGTATCTGCTCGTTCAGCCAATCGCTGCAGGCGGCGATCTCGGCAGGCATGGGATCGCGGTTGCCAGGGGGCCTGCACTTGACGACGTTGGCGATGAAGACGTCCGACCGCTTCATGCCGATGGAGGCAATCAGTTCGTCTAGCAGCTTTCCTGCCTGGCCGACGAAGGGCCGCCCCTGCTGGTCTTCGTTATAGCCTGGGCCTTCGCCGATGAACATGACTTGGGCTTTCTCGTTTCCTTCACCGGGGACAACGTGCGTCCGCTGCTTGGAGAGGTCGCAAGCGGTGCAGGAAAGGCAGGCCTGACTGAGGGCGTCCAGCGACTCGTATTGCTGGGCCATAATTAGACTCGGTTCAAAACTTTCTTATATAGGAATGATAGCATCATGGGCGAGAGGCGACAAGGAGAGGCCACCGCAGGTTGCAGTTATGTAGAGTATAGGGGAAGGCGAAGGATTAGGGAACTGGAGTGAGGGTTAGGAGGAGGAAGTTAGGAACGTAGGAAGTCAGGAACATAGGGGGAGTGACTCCTTGCTCTCAGTGCGGGCCTGACTATCCTTTTGGTTTTGTGATTGGCTCCTTTTGGTGGGATTTATAGGGGCGGGGTGGAGGATCGGGGATTGGGGATTGGGGATTGGGGAAGATGGAGGGTACAGGCGGTCGGACAGCGGTCCTTTCGCGAGAGGACATTCCAGGCGAGGGTGCGAGAATGTAGCGTCCTTCGTTCAGGAAGGACGGGGTCGCATCCGAAGATGCGGTAGCCCACGGTCCCCAGGCGACTAACGTCAGCCTGCCAATCTCGCATGTGAGCCTACGGGTA
>CAMAVV010000033.1 GCA_945861815.1 Thermoflexus hugenholtzii JAD2 | reverse complement strand
AAGGAGCGGCGCGCGGCGGCGCACTCGCCAGGGAGTGCCGTGCATCTTGTAGGGTGCCCCTGGGTAGGTGATGGTTCGCCCGATCTCCGGGTGGCTGATGTCCACGAAAAAGCTGCGCGCCTCAAGATGCGCATCGTGTAGCAGGTCCGAAGGGGATTGGACGATGGTCCAGGGCAGGCCGATGCGCTGCGCCTCCGTACAAAATTCGCTGGCTGTGCAAAGCGCGGCAAGGCGACCGACGGCTTCGAAGACGGGCATCATGCTTGTCATGAGGACTTCCGGATCGGTCATGCGCTCGTCCATGAGATTGCCGGCCAGGTTGTGTTGTGCCAGCCATGTCCGAACACGGACAAAGCCATCCGGATCGAGCCTAGGCGTGAAGCAATTAACGTAGCGCCCGTCTTTACACAGGAACTGAATCTTTGGGAGGTCGGTCGGGATGGCGTGCCTCCCGGTGTGACGTATCTGCTCCAGGCCGGTCATGGAGAAGATGGGGAAGGCGACCTCGGTGCACAAGGCCACGGCCTCTTGGATGGAAACGTCGATATAGTTGCCATTGTTGTGGACGCTGCGCATGTGGATGGCGGCGAGGATGGACATGCAGGCGAAGCCATCGCCAATAAGGAGAGCGTTGCCGCCGCCAGGGGCGATGGGCTGCTGGCGCGGGTCGTCGGCGGGGTCATAGCCGCAAAGGGCCATGATGCCGCCGCTGGCGAGGAGGGTAAGGTCGGAACCGGCGTAGTTCGCCCAGGGGCCGGACTGGCCGTAGGGAGTTATCGAGCAGTAGATGATTTGCGGGTTAACCTTTTTCGCCCGGGCATAGCCGAGTCCGCGCGCTGCCATCGTGCCTGGGGGCAGCGTTTCGATAACGACGTCGGCGGTCTTCATGAGGCGAAGGAAGAGGCGCTGGCCTTCGGGAGAGGCGGTATCGAGGGTGATGCTGCGCTTGTTGGTGTTGTAATTCCAGAAGTATAGGCTTGCGTTCACATCATTTCGGTCGTTGAAGAAAGGCCCAACATAGCGCGAGGGACTGCCCTCTGGCGGCTCCACCTTAATGACCGTCGCGCCAAGATCAGCCAGGAGTTTGCCGCACTGCTGGCCCTTCTCGTCCGAGAGTTCCAGCACACGCAGTCCTGCCAGTGCCTGGGGAGATTCGACGGCCCGTTTGTTCAATGTCCCGCGCCTTTCCTAGACATGTTCGCCGGCCAGAAGAGGCTGTCGCGCTCGCCTTGCTCTAGCTGAGCCTTGGTGAGGCCCAGGACCTCGCGAAGGAGATAGGCGTTGTCCTGCCCAAAGAGGGGCCCGTGCCGCTTCACGCTCCAGCCGCCTTCTGCCAGATTGGCAGGGAAGCCTTCCACGTTCTTGGGGCCGATGAGCGGGTGATGCGTTTGGGAGGCGAAGCTCCGGCGGTGGCGCAGTTGCGGGTCGCGATTGACCCGATCGCTGATCGATTGGACGGGCGCTGCAGGCACGCCCTTTGCTTGGAGGCGTTCAGTAACCTCGTACTTATCAAGGGTTTTTGTCCATGTCTCTATCTGTGTGTCGAGCTCATCCTGATGTGCGAGACGGTCTTTCAGCGCGATGAACTTTGTGTCATTTGCCCAGTCAGGATTGCCCATCGCCTCCACGAGGGCGCGCCACTCTTTGTCAGTGAAGCAGGAGATAGCGCACCAATCGTTAAGGCCGTCACCCTTGCAGCGATAGGCATTGTGAGGCGCGCCTTGCCTCCCTCGGTAGGCGTCCGACCGCTGTTCGCCAGGCCATGAACTGCGATTGCCTGGGGGAACGCCGTCTCGTCGCGCCGGCCTGCCGTTCGCCGTATAGTCAAGGATCGCTGCGCCCGTCATCGTTGCGCCGGTCTCCACCTGGGCAAGATCGATATATTGCCCTTTGCCCGTGACGGTGCGATAGCGCAGGGCGGCCAGGATGGCGATGGCGCTGTGGTAGCCGGCGACAAGGTCCATGTAGGAATAGCCCCAGCCCGCAGGCGGTTTTCCCGGAAGGCCGGAGAGCTGAGTGAGACCGCACATAGCCTGGATGGAAGGACCATACGCCTTGTAGTTGCGCATGGGGCCAGTCTGTCCCATGCCAGCCATAGAGATGTAGACGATGGCAGGGTTGATGCGCCGGACCTCTTCATAGCCGAGCTGCAACCGCCCCATGACGCCTGGGCGAAAGTTCTCCACCAGCACATCGGAGATGGCGATGAGCTGGCGCACGCGGCTGAGGCCATCAGGCTTGCGTACATCGATGCTGAGGCTGAGCTTGTTGACGTTAAGGTTGCTGAAGTCGGCGCTGGTATCAAGGGTAACGCCCATTCCTGCAGGGTGGGCCCACGCCGTGCCCATACGGATGAGGTCGGCGTGCTCCGGCCACTCGATGCGGATGACCTCCGCGCCAAGAAGGGCGAGGGAGCGGGTTGTTTGGGGGCCCGCGCGCACCCAGGAGAAGTCGGCGACTCTTATGCCGGAGAGCGCGCCGCCCGTATGCGTTGCAGGTGATGGCATGGGAAGAGTGGCTCCGGCTCCGTTCTTTCCAAAAAGTTACAGCGGCAGGTGTCAGTGAACCACAACTTCTCAATTGATTCTAGAGGGAGGGGTGGATAGTGGAGAGAAGAGGCGCGCGGGAGGCGGAATTCGTCGCGCGTCAAATGGCATGAAGGAAACCAGTAGGAAAAATGACGCGAATCGCCAGAGGAAAGGCGTTGCTTTGGCGGGCGGTCGCATATATAGTCCCATTGGTGCCAAACGGGATTGGTTCGAGCAAGCGAGGCGCCGGTTTCTCAGTTTGGATTATGGAGGGGACGACGTGGCGAAAAATAACTTTCAGGTCATGGATTCCGATATCCATCTCCAGGAGCCAAAGGACCTTTGGCAGCGGTACACCGATAAGAAGTTTCGCGACGACGCGCCGAAGCAGGTGCCGGTAGGCGATGGCAGCGGGCGTATGCACATGGTGATCGCCGGGCGCGCAGTGCCCCCGGAGCAGAAGGACGAGACGCGGTTGGCCTGGGCGAGCCGCCACCTGGAAGACCATCGCTTCGACGAGGATAAGGCGCGCGCGTGGGACAACGTCTCGATGATCAACGCGATGAACCGCGAAGGCATCGATCGGGCTGTGGTCTTCCCGACGATGGGTCTTTATGCCATCGCCACCGATGCTATTTCGTCACAGCTTGCGCTGGCGATATCCCAAGCCTACAACAACTGGCTGAGTGAGTTCGTCAGCATCGACCCCAAGCGCTTGGGCGGGATCGCGATGGTGCCGCCGCACGACGCCGAGCTTGCGGCCTTGGAGGCAAGGCGGGCGGTGACGAAGCTTGGGCTGAAGGGCGTCTTTGTCCGCCCGAATCCCTATCACGGCCGCACCTGGAACGACCCGTACTACGATCCCCTCTGGGCCGCGCTCGAAGATGTGAACGCGCCCGTCTGTTTCCATGAGGCGAACGCACCCGATCTTCCCTTTGCCGGAGACCGCTTCGAAAGCGTCTTCTTGCAGCACATCGCTTGCCACCCAATGGAGCAGATGATGGCGATGATCAGCATGATCGCTGGCGGCGTCATGGAACGCCACAAGAAGCTGCGGGTCGCCTTTCTTGAGGGGAACTGCAGCTGGCTCCCGCTCCTTCTCTGGCGCATGGACGGCCACGCTGAGTACCGGGGACGGTATCAAGCGCCCTACCTGAAAAAGAAGCCGTCGGAGTATTTTGCCGAGGGGCGGTGCTTCGTCTCAGTAGACTGCGACGAATCGCCCGCGAAGCTGGTCGTCGATTCGGTTGGCGATGAATCACTCGTCTTCTCCACCGACTACCCGCACAGCGATTCGAAGTACCCTCATGCGGTGGAGGAGTTCTTCAAGGTGGAGATGCCGCAGAAGAGCCGGCAAAAGATATTGTGGGACAATACGCACCGCCTCTATGCCTGGAAGTAGCGGACCCGTTGCTGGAAGAGTCTCACCATGACATCGCACCAACCCCATTCGCCCCTTGACGGCGTTCGCATTCTGGATTTCACCATCTACCAGAATGGGCCTTGGGCAACAGTCATGCTTGCAGACATGGGCGCCGACGTCATCAAGATCGAAGCGCCTCCTGGCGGCGACCCGGGGAGGAACCTCGGCAGGCCGGATGCAGGCCCCAACGCCGTGAACGCCTATTTCGAGACCATGAATCGGAATAAACGTTCGATGGTGCTGGACCTGGGCAAAGACGAGGGTCGTCAGCTGCTCTACAAGATGGTCCCGCATGCCGACGTCGTGGTGCAGAACTTCCGTCACGGCGTCGCCGAGCGATTGGGGTTGGACTACGCGACGCTCTCCAAGCACAACCCAAAGATCATCTGCGCCTCTGTCACAGGCTTTGGGCGCAAAGGGCCTCACGCGAAGCATCGGGTCTTCGACACCTTAGGCCAGGCGCGCGGCGGGCTGATCGACGCTCTCCGTCGCGGGGGCGACGAGGAGCGCGTTGTCCCGGGGCCGAGCGGTATCGGCGATCAGTCAGGTGCCATCATGCTCGCCTATAGCATCATGCTCGCCCTTTTTGCCCGCGAGCGGTTCGGCATCGGGCAAGACGTCGAGATCTCGCAACTTGGAAGCCAGATGACGCTCCAGGGGCTGGGCATCAATTCCCGCCTCTTTGATCCTGGTGCGGCAACGCTTCGTGCCGGGACCAAGAGCGCCATGTTTATGACCTACAGATGTAAGGATGGGAAGTGGATCGCCCTCGCCGCAGTGCACACCCAAACCTACTTCGAACAGTTCTGCGATGCCGTCGGCCATCGTGAACTGCTCGCGGATGAAAGATTCAAGAGCCACGAGGCGCGCAGCCGGAATGGCCAGAACTTGCTTTACGCCCTCGACGCCGTATTTGTCGAACGAACGCGTGACGAATGGCTGGCGCATCTCTATCCGCTGGACATCATCTGCACGCCTGTCCAAAGCTACGCTGAGCTTCCGAACGACCCGCAGGTTATCGCCAATGAGTACATCGTCGAACTTGAGCACCCGGTGCGTGGAAAGATAAAGCAGGTCGGGATACCGACAAAATTAAGCGCGACTCCAGGACGGATCCGCCATACCTCGCCAAAGCTTGGGCAGAACACGAATGAAGTGCTCCTCGAGTTCGGCTTTACCCAGGCAGAGATAGACGCCGCGCGCAAGCAGGGCGTCATCTGATTCGAAGAGTGGCGTTCCCGGTCAGCGCGCGTTGACAAGCAAAGGGAACGAGCCTAGCGTATCTGTACAGTCTTACGCTGACCTCCCTCCGATTTCAGCGTATAAAGACGAGGAGAAGCCAGTGACGAAGCAGGGTTTCAATATCATGGACTCGGACATCCACGTCCGGGAGCCGCATGACCTGTGGCAGCGTCTGGTGGAGCCGTACTTCAAGAATGAGGCGCCGCACTACGAGGAGGTGCCCGCCGGGTCAGGCAAATCGCGGATGGTGGTGGCCGGCAGGCCGATACCTCCCGACCGTCATTACGAGGCGCAGAAACATTGGACGGAGCGGCACGATTCCGATGCGCGATATGCGGCGGCAAAGGCGAGGGACTGGGATAACGTCTCCCTGCTCTCGGCGATGGATACCGAGGGGGTCGACAAGGCTGTCGTCTTCCCGACGCGTGGGTTGTACGCCCTTGCCACCGATGCGCTTCCCGGCGACGCTGCCTTAGGCATCGCGCGCGCCTACAACAACTGGCTTGACGACTACCTTGGCGGAAGCAGGAACCGCCTCTTTGGCGCAGCGATGATCCCTCCTCATGATGTCGAACTTGCGGTCCAAGAGGCGAAACGTTCCGTCCAAGCTCTCGGCTTCAAGGCCATCTTTCTCCGACCGAATCCCATCCACGGGCGCAACTGGCACGATTCCTATTACGACCCCCTGTGGGCGAAGATCGAAGAGCTTGATGTTCCCGTCTGTTTCCATGAGGCGAACGCGCCAGATCTGGCCTATATAGGAGACCGCTTCGATAGCGTCTTCTTGCAGCACATCGTCTGCCATCCGCTTGAGCAGATGATGCTGATGACGAGCCTCATTGCAGGTGGGGTGCTGGAGCGATTCAAGAAGCTGCGAGTTGCCTTTTTAGAGGGGAATTGCAGCTGGGTCCAGTACATGATTTGGCGGATGGATGACCATGCGGAGCGGCGGGCGAAGTACCTGGCCCCTTACCTGAAGCGAAAGCCCTCCGAATATTTCCAGGACGGTCGCTGTTTCGTCTCCATCGACTGCGACGAAGAGCCCGCGAAGTACACCATCGACTGGCTGGGCGATAGCTCGCTCGTCTTTTCGACGGACTATCCTCACAGCGATTCTCGGTATCCCAACGCGGTAGCCGAGTTCCTTAAGATGCCTCTGCCTGAGATATCGAAGCGGAAGATCCTCTGGGAGAACTGTCGCAGGCTCTACCAGATCAAGTAGGGCCACCCCAAAGGTGACGAAGTTCGCACAGGCAAGAACCTTCGCCTCGGTCGCACGCCCACACGGCAGGCCAACTCGTCGCAAGCTTGGCTCATTTCGGCGGAATATATCTGTTGACTCCGGTGATACGCTACATAGCGTCGCGCACCTCTGTTGAGAGGCGATGCGGCATTCAGCGGCGAAAGCCGGAGAGAGGAACCAAAGGATGCACATCGACCTGCAATATGAGCTTGCGACTGACAAACCCTTTAACCCAGCCGCAGACCGCGAAATCTTCGAAAACGCCCTAGACCAGATAGAGCTTGCCGATAAGGTAGGCTTCCATACTGTCTGGTTCGTCGAGCATCACTTCCTCAGCGAGTTTTCCCACTCGAGCGCCCCTGAGGTTATCTTTGGCGCGATCACCCAGCGGACCGAGCAGATCCGCATCGGCGTCGGCGTATCTCTTCTCCCGTATCTCTTCAACCACCCCATCCGCGTCGCCGAGCGCGTCGCGACGCTGGACATCCTGAGCGGCGGGCGTGTCGAGTTCGGGACGGGGCGCTCCTCCGAGTACGAGCAACTCGGCTTCGGCATCTCGCCGCAGGAGTCGCGGGCGCAATGGCAGGAGGCGCTGGAGATCATCCCCAAGATGTGGACGGAGCGCCCATTCAAGTACAAAGGCCGCTTCTTCGATATTCCAGAGCGGGACGTGGTGCCACGGCCGCTGCAACAACCGCACCCGCCCATGTGGCTCGGCTGCTCCAGTCCTGAGGCGTGGCGCTTAGCTGCCCTCAACGGCCTGGGCGCGCTAGGCTTCTCTTTCCTGCTGACCCCTGACGAGTTCAAGGCGCATCTGGACGCCTATCGCGCAAACATCAAGGACTGCGTCCCGGTAGGCAAGTTCGTGAACGATAAGGTGGGCGGCTTTACCCTGGCCCACTGTGGCGATTCCCATGCGATAGCGGACAAGCTGGCGCTCAACGCCTGCGCATGGTACATGCTGAAGAGTTATGAGCTCTTTCTGCCGCGCACCGCCCAGGGTGGCTGGCAGGCGCTGACCGATAGCAGCCGCCACCTGATGGACGCGCTGCACAGCAAGTCGGGCGAGATGTATAAGGTGCTGAACGGGCAGAATTCCATCATTGTGGGAAGCCCGGAAGAATGCATCAAGAAGCTGAAGGTCTATGAAGAGCTGGGCTGTGACAGGATGCTGTGCCTGATGCAGATGCGCGGCATCCCCCACAAAGACGTGATGCGCTCCATCGAGCTCTTTGGCAAAGAGGTCATCCCGGCTTTCAAATCGAAGCAGAGGGTCTAGGCCGATGGCGCTTCCAACGTCGCGCTTGCAAGACCAGCGGTACCTGGGCGACGGACGCTCCAAACTGCTTCACGACCTGCTGCACGAGGACCCGACGTCCAGAGGATGCCGGATCATGGACGTGCTTGGCTCCGGGCAGGCCGTGCGCTTCGAGCCTGACGGCGTAAAGCAGGCGATGACCGAAGAGTACACGCTGTGCGGAAAGTGTTTCTACGGCGTGGAGCGCAGGCGGGTTGAGATCACGCGCAAGTTCGGCGATGGCGCATAGCAGTCCGATGCCCCAGGCCACACGCTCAAACCTCAGCCTTCGCGGGGTGCGTATCCTTGAACTGGCCGACGCCAAGACCGGCTTGGCAGGCCGCCTCCTCACCGATATGGGCGCAGACGTTGCCATCGTCGAGCCGCCCGGCGGCTCTCCATTTCGCAAGACGCCTCCATTCGCAGGCCGTTCGCAACGCAGTCTTGCCTTTCACTATTTCAACATGGGCAAACGGTCGGTGGCTCTCGACCTCCGCAAACGGCTTGACGCCCAAACCTTCTTAGGACTTGTCCACAACTCCGATGTGCTTCTGGAATCGTGCGCCCCTGGGGAGCTCGCCTTCCTTGGCCTTTCCGATAAAATCTTAGCTGGTGCCCATCCTGGTCTTATCCACGTCTCTATCACCGGCTTTGGCCAGTCGGGGCCGTTCAAGGACTATGCCGCCTCTGATATCACCACCTGGGCGATGAGCGGCCTCATGGGGCTCATGGGCGATCCTGCCCGGGAGCCGTTGAACGCCCCTGCTGCCCAGGCCTATCAGTGCGCCTCGTTGTGGGCAACCATCGCTGTGCAGGCGGCGCTCTTTCGCCGGACGCGCACGGGCGCGGGCGCGCGGGTCGACCTTTCGCTGCAAGAGGCGCTGACGGATATGTCGGAGACGGCGCACTCCTTCTTTCTCTGCAATGGCGAGGTCATGAAGCGCACCAACGGCGACCACCCGCTCGCTGCACCCTTCAAGGCCTACAAAACAGCCGACGGCTACTCATTCATCGGGCTAACGACACAGGGGCAGTGGCAAGAGCTGTTGAAGTGGATGGAGAGCACTGGGGAAAATGTCACGACGCTGCGCCGCGAAGATTTGGTGACGATGAATGGCAGAGTCGCCTCCCGCCAAGAGGTGAACGAGGCTGTTGCGACGTGGGCGCTGAGGCTGACGAACAAGCAGTTGTACGATGGCGGCGCGGAGCGCGGAATCCCCAATGCGCCAGTGCGTTCTATAGGCGAGGCTGTCGGAGACCCACAACTCAAGGCTCGGAAGTTCTTCCGATCGATTCCTTCAAAAGGCAAGGGACGTCTCTTGCGACCCGGCTTGCCCTTCCGCAGCGATGGGCGCTCGCCGGAGATGTCTCGCGGCATTGCGCCGAGGGTTGGCGAGCACACGGCGCGCGTCGTCACGGAGTGGGCGAAGCCTCGCGTTTCTCGCTACAGCAAAGCCGGCAAACAAGGGGCGCTCCCTCTCGATGGCGTGAAGGTCGTCGAGTTCTGCTGGCACGTCGCTGGGCCAACCATCGGGCGCGTCCTTGGCGACCTTGGAGCGATAGTGGTGAAGGTGGAGCCGCGCGGAGTAGGCGACCCTGGGCGGATGCTCGCCCCTTTCAGGAACAAACAGCCGCAGATCAACGGCAGCTACACCTTTCAGGATGTAAACCGGAACAAGTTCAGCGCGACGATGAACATCAAGCATCCTGAAGGCAAAAAGCTTGCCCTGAAGCTTGCCTCGTGGGCCGACGTCGTGACCGAGAATTTTACCGGCGGCACCCTCGACCGCCTTGGCCTCAGCTATTCGGCGATGCAGTCGGCGAACCACCGGCTTATCTTGGCGAGTCTTAACGGCTATGGGCAAACAGGCCCTCGCGCCTCATGGCCGAGCTATCATCCTACCGGAGCCGCACTCGCTGGACTCATCGATCCCATCGGCTATCCTGGCGGCGAGCCCCTTGGCTTTGGCCATTCACACATGGACTACGTTGTGGGCCTCTTTGGCGTCATCGGCGTGCTGGATGCGTTGTTACGGCGGGAGGAGATAGGCGCGGGCGACCACGTGGACATCTCCCAGCTTGAAAGCGGCGTGGCGATGATGGGTGTGGAACTTCTGGACTGGTGTGTAAATAAACGTGTGCCAGGGAGGATCGGCAATCGCCAGGGGGCGATGGGCGCGCTGCTGCAGGGATGCTATTGCTGCAAGGGCGACGACCGGTGGCTGGCAGTGACTGCGCCGGACGCGAAGGCGCTTAGCGTGATAGCAAAAGTCTGCGGCGCAGGCGGGCGCGGCGGGGTTGCGAAGATTGAGGCGGCACTGGCGAAGTGGCTTAAGGGGAAAGATGCCTGGGAGGCCTTTCATATCCTTCAAAAGGCAGGCGTTCCTGCAGGCGTTGTTGCCACCGGCGATGATCTCACCAACCGCGATGGCCACCTGCGCAGGCGCGAGATGTTTGGCAGTGTGCCTCATCCCGAGCTAGGCGAGACGCCAATCGTGCGCTCTCCGCTCGTCTTTGATGGCCGGCTTCTGCCGGTGCGCTTCCCTGGGCCGCTGCTGGGAGAGCATACCGAGCGGGTCATGCGCGATATGTGCCGGCTTTCTGCTGAAGACTACTCGGCCCGGCTCGTTGACGAGGCCATTTGAGGGGTTATTGACCGGTGTAAGGCTGATTTTGATGTTGACAAGCAGGGCCTAGAGTGCTAATTACTGCCAGGAGCAATCGCAGGCTATCGAATCTGGAGGAGAAGCCGCAAAACCAGAGGCTGGAGACGACGAGTTTCGAAAGGCCGCCATTGCAGTGAAAACCGTGTGTGACGGCAGCGATTGAATTCGACGGGTTTACTGAAGAACGAACGGTCAAAGGTGGGAATGCAGAAAAGCTTCTACAATGAGCAGCAGGAGGGCCAGATGATTCCAAGGATATTTGATACCGACCAGCACATCACACCGCCGAAGGACCTGTGGACCAGCCGGATGCCCAAGAAGTACCTCGACTGGGCGCCCAAGGTCATCAGCATGCCTGAGATCGGCGACGTCTGGTCATTCGAAGGCGGCGCCTATCAACATCTCTTCGGCCTCGAAAACGTGGGGAGTGAAGACCCCCGCGGCATCAGTTGGCGCGCACGCTACGACCAGTGCAACCCCGCCTACTACGACCCCAAGGCCCGGATCGAGGCTATGAACCAAGACAGCGTGAAGGCCGGCCTCTTCTTTCCCAGTGTGGCAGGCCAGTCCTTCCGCATGGCGAGCGATGAGCTCTTTTTCGAAGTCGTTCGCGTCTACAACGAAGGCGCCTGGGACTGGTGCCAGCAGGGCGATGGCAAGCGCATGTTCCCCGCCGCGCTTATTCCGAACAGAGGCGTCGAGACGGCGATGAACGAACTCGGGCGCGTGGCAAAGAAGGGCTTCAAGCACTATCAGTACTCCGGCCCCCCCAGCGGAAAGCCATTCATCTCCGAAGCTGACGAGCCGTTCTGGGCGATGCTGCAAGAGAGCGGCCTTGTGCTCAGCATGCACGGCGGCGGTATGGCCACAGCGCCGAACCGCTATTCCGGTGCGCCTAGACCACCCGT
>CAMAVV010000032.1 GCA_945861815.1 Thermoflexus hugenholtzii JAD2 | reverse complement strand
GATGGCGACGGCGAGGTCGGGCATGACCTCATCGTTGCAGAGGACGTTGATGCCGAGGGAGCCAAAGAGAAAGCCGACATCGATACCTGCGCGATCCATGCCGAGGATCTGCGCTTGGGGCGTCCAGCCCATCTTGATGAGGTCGCCATACCAGCGGTTCATGTTCTCGCGCTGCTGTCGCACAAGGAGGGGGCTGAGGCGATTGTTGCCGGCGGTCTTGTTGACGACGGTGCCAGCCACCATCATCCGGGGGTAAGAAGCATTCGCGTCATCGAAGACGTTCACAGGGCGCGGCGCGAGGTCCCGAAATGCCGGATCGATGCGCTTGAGCCACAGATCGCCGGGCTCCACGACGTGGAGATCGACATCGCTTACTTTGTAGCCGTTGAGCATGGGTCTTACTTACCTCGCCAGGTCTTTCGCCACGTCTGCCAGGAGCCGGAGCGTGCGATTCCGTGATGCCACGCGATCATTGCCAACGGTCACCGTCGTTGCGACGATCTCTGTTGCGCCGATCGCGAAGAGTTGTTTGATGTGTGTAGCGACCTGCTTTTCATTGCCTGCGGCGACGAAGTCATGGAAGAGGCGTTCGCTCCAGTTCTTCTCGATAACTTCAGGGTAGCCCGCCGTGACGATCATCTTGGCGTAGTGGGATTCCGGGCGGACAAAGATACGCAACTGCTCCCGTGCCGCCTGCTTTATCTCGTTCATGCTGTCGTGGACGCAGACGGCGACGTGGGCGATGAGCGGCGGCGCCGGGCGATTGGCCCGCTTTGCGCCAGCCTTAAGGGCAGGGAGACAGACATCGCGGAGATAAGGCAGGGGACAGTTCCACGTCACTGCGCCATCAGCGACTTCGCCCGCCAGCTCGAAGGACTTGCGCTGGACAGCGGAGATGATGATGGGCAGACCAGGGGCTGGATTCGCGATCCTCGCGTGGGCCTTATAGCGCTTTCCATCGAAGTCGACGGTACCTTGATGAAGAAGGCTTTTCACAATGGTGACATATTCACGCAATGCGGAGAGGGGATGGTCATAGCTGAAGCCGAGCATCTCCTCCATAGGCTTTTTGTGGCTGGGGCCGATGCCGATTCGGATGCGCCCCGGCGCAAGCTGGGAGAGGACGAGGGCCTGCTGGACGATGACGACGGGATGACGCGGCCACATAGGGATGACGCATGTGCCGAGCTTGATGGTTTTTGTTTGAAGGGCTGCGGCTGCGAAGAGGGTGAGATCGTCCTGGGCGACATAGTCCTGGGTCATCCATACCGCCGGGATGCCGAGGCGCTCCATCTCCTGAATCTGGGAGAGGACGGCAAGGGAGGTGGCCTGCCCAGTGCCCCCTGCAATGGCGCGCAGGGCGGGAGGAGCGTTATCGGCGGTGACGCGAGGCGCGACTGCGGAGACGCCGATGACATGTGCGGCAGCGTTCATGGAGATGCTTTTGCCTACCACTTCACTTTGATGATCGAGTTGTAGGTCTCAGGCAGGTTCACTTCGAAGGTGTATTTATAGGGGCCCGGGTTGCGCAGTTCTTGCTGTGTCGCGATTTCGCTGATATCGATGATGCTGAAGGTAGGCGGGTTGACGATGTAGACGGCGGGCGCGCCCAGGGTGTGCCAGCAGAGTTTCTTCATCACCACGCCTGCGGTTCCATCCAGGAGGAAGGCGCGGAAGGAGTCCAGGGGAGGTTTCACACCCCAAGGAGTAGGCGGCGCGCAGATAAAGATGGAGGGCTTTGCTTCCAGAGGGATGATCGCTTGCGTCACACTCTTGTGCTGGCTGACCCGCGTCAGCTCATAGTCTGTCGGAGGGTGGCGGTAGAGGTACTTGACGTAGGAGACGTTGACCTTCCCCGTGCATTCAAACTTGGACCACCAGGAGATATTGTTGCTCACCTGGCGGTCAGGTTTGCGAGAAAGAGAGCCGAGGATATCGCCAAAAGGCACGAAGGCCTTCTCTGTGATTGGCTCGATCTTGAGGTACTTTGTCTTAAGGGCCATGGTTGTCACGTTCCTTTGGTTAGGCTGCCGGTTTTCTGATCCGCTGGGTAATAGCCTTGCTGGGGCCAAGGGTTGGAACAAAGGTTGAGTGTAGCCCGCCATCACCGCCGACAACTGCAATAAGGAAGTCTTCCCATCGCCGCGTCATGGGCACCGAGGTCTCAGGCTCTACGGAGTGCCCTGCCTGCCGGCGACGCTTGAGTGTGTATTCGGAGAGCGAGGCCACGGGTACGCGTGCATATTCATAGAAGTGCTTCTTGAGTTTGGCCTTGGTGTACCCGCAATTTGCTAGCAGCTTGGCATGAGCCGGGCACAAGAGAAGGACGGGCTCGCTGCCTGGGGCGGTCAAGTGATTGTTGGAGGTGCAGACGATGCCGGAGGTAAGGGACTTGAGCAGGTCCTCCCCGTCGTCGCTGCCGTGGCCGAGGTGGTGGGTGCCAGCCGCCGAGACGACGGTGACTGCGCTCTCGCCGGGCTTCAGGCCGTACTCGACATGTAATGGCTCCCAGGGGTTCTCCTCTTCGTTTTCCGCGAAGCAAAAACTGTATCGTACCGGCTGGCCTTGAGTGGACTTGTCGACACCGGGAGACGCGCCGCCCAGGTTGACCAGAGCAAGCCGCACGGCGCGCCCAATCGTTGCGTTGGCTCGGTTGCCTTGCCCCAGGGCGTTTGTGCCCCAGTTCATTGAGAGCTCTTTGCGAATAGGGCCGTTGACGATGAGCATCGGAGCGGCGGGATGCGTTGTCACTTGGGCAACGCTGAGGTTGTACGGGGGCGGCAGCATCGCCTCGATGGCGGCGATGACGACGGGCATATATTCAGGACGACAGCCAGCCATGACGGCGTTGATGGCGATCTTCTGGACAGTCGCTTGGCCTTGGGCTGGCGGCAGCGTTGCCACAAGCTCGTTGGCTGGACGGCCGGAAGCTTGCACCATCTCCTCCACGCGTTCCAGCGTCGGCGGGATGACGGGGAGGCCGTCGCTGTAGCCTTGGGCGATGAGGAAGTCGTTGATGACGACGATGTCATCTTCCAACTGGACGCGGTTCGCGGCGGGCATAGCGTTATTAGTCATAAGCGTTAGAGGTAAGAGCAATCGTCAACATGTATAATGCCGAATAATCCGTTCCCCAAACCATTACATTATGCACCGCCTGTAAATGGGGGTGCCTGCGAATGCGGAAGGCTCGCGGCGAGCGTAGAATCTATGCAAGGTGCGATACGAGGAGACGTCCCCGGACGCACAGAAGCGGAAGGATGAATCGATGGCACCTAAAGTAGAGATATTGCTCCCGACGATCTCCGACCAACCGCTCCAGAGGAATGTCCTGGCACCCAGGCTGACGACGCTTCAAGGGAAGCGCATCGGCCTCATCAGCAACCGCTGGCGTTCCATCGAAATCATGGACGACGTCTTTCAGGTGGAGCTTGCCGAGCAGTATGGCGTGGCTCGATGTGTCAAGAAGTTCGCTACGACGACTGGCCCCATCGTGCAAGAGGATTTTGAAGAGCTCAAGAAGAATGTTGACGCCGTCATCACCGGATTAGGCAACTGAGGGGGGTGCACGTCGTGGTGTAGCCACGACAGCATCCGATTCGAGAAGGCGGGCATCCCGTCGGTGACGATCGTCACCCAGGTTTTCGAGTCGCTTTTCAAGTCAACGATTCGCGCGAAGGGTTACCCGCATCTTCCGTTCATCGTGATGCCGCACCCCTTTGATCACCTGCCGGAGGCGGATATCCGCGGCCACGGGAAGCAGCGCCTGCGAGATCTCGTGCGTGCGCTGACGGTGGGGCAGGTTTAAGGCAGTTCGGCTACCTTTCAATCCGTCAAAGGCCAAACTGTTTGGCATTTGACGTTAGCCCTAGAATGAGGGAGTTCCCAAAGGCTTCTGAGTCTGGAGAGTGTTTCGTATGATTCAAATCGGCTACTCCACTTCTTGTTCCGGCACCTAGCAACTGCTGCTATACCCTTTTGCGGTTCACGGACAAGATCAACCAGAAAACACGCAACCCGTTATTTCAAAGGAGCTGTCATGGCGACTGCTGGAGTTATCAAGACCCCCAATATCAATCACGTGACCGTTACTGTTGAGCCTTCGCTTCTGCAAGGCGACAAGCTGGAGAAGCTACGGGACTTTTGTGAAAACGTTCTCGATTGGAACGAAGAGAAGCAGTGGACAGAGATCGGGAAACATCTTGTCTTCCGCCTCTACCATCGCGGGCATTTCCTGAATCTTCTCGGCGGCAAGCCACGGGTTGTTGAAGGACTCCACGACCACATCGGCATCGAGATTTACACGCGCGAGGACTTGGAATACTTCAATAAAAAGGCCAAGGAGTATAAGGCGAAGAAAGACCCCTCTTGCCATGTGGACGACATTTGCAAGGGCGGCGTGAACACCTCCGAGTTGCCCCATTGGCAGAACTACAGCTTCTACGTGATCTACCTGCTGCCCCTGAAGATTGAGTTTCAGTATCACGAAAGCTTGAAAGAAGCGGTAAAGGGGCCAGCGAAATATTAGTTGTTGAGACGAGAGAGCCAGCCTCAATCGCTGCCGGATCTTGTGTTGACGTGAGAGAAGCGATGCGATGACGAAACAGGTCCAAACTGTCCTTGGGCCCGTCGGCGTGGAGAAGCTCAGCTTCACGCTGGCGCACGAGGCGATCAAGCATCCGGCTCCGGCTGCATCGGCCTCGACGAGCTGTGCCCGGACGAGGTGCGCGTGCGGAATATCGCTCAACTGGCGAAGGATGGCTTTGCGCGGCAGATACTCGTCTCTCTCGAGCCTATGGCCTGTTACCACATATCGGAGCGAGACCTGACGGAGGACCAGCGCTGGCGGCTCAACTCACCAAAGCGGCAGTATACCTATCCCATCGATGACTTTATCCCGCAGCTTCTCAAGGCTGGTGTGAAAGAGAGCGACGTGCACGCGATGACGACTGAGAATCCGCGCCGCTTTTTTGCCGGCGAGAAGATATAGAGGGACGATGCGAGCAACTACACACCGATTTGACGATGCACTTGCTGCAATCGACGGCTGCTATGGGAATGGCTGGACGGATGGCTTGCCCGTTGTGCCGCCAACCGAAGGCCGTGTGCAGGCGATGCTTGACTACGTTGGCCTGAAGCACGACGACGTCATCGCTGAGCTGCGCCACATGGGTGTGATCGCGACCGCCGAAAGTGTCGCCGCCAATGCGGTGATGGCGGGATGTCTTCCCGAATATATGCCTGTGGTGCTGGCGGGCGTTCAGGCGGCGACCGCTGACGAGCGAAAACTCGAAGGCGCGACGATTTCCCTAGCCGGCACTCTCCATGTCCTTGTGGTCAATGGGCCTGTGATTAAGGAGATCGGCATCAACAGCGGCCATTCGCTCTTTGGGCCGGGGACGAGGGCAAACGCCGCCATTGGGCACGCGCTGCGCCTTTTCACACGGAACGTCTGCAAGCTGGACGGCTCGACTTTGGACCGCCCGCCGTTCTCACAGCCAGGCCGCTATGGCTTTTGCTTTGGGGAGAACGAAGGGGCAAGCCCCTGGGAACCGCTCCATGTGCAGCTTGGATTTCCTGGGAGCGCGAGCACGGTGACATATTTTCCATCGAATGCCCCCTTCGCCGTGCTTGATGCCTCGAGCCGGACGCCGGAGGCATTTCTCGAACATGCAGCCTTTCAGTTCCGGGTCTCCGGGTGGACGCTGTTCGATGCCGGCTTGCTCCCAGGCGTCACTGCGATGCTTGTCCTTGGCCCTGAGCATGTGCGGGTTATCTCCGGCGCGGGCTGGTCAAAGGCCGATGTCCAGCAGTTCTTGTGGCCGCGATTGACAGCGCCTGCCAAGGGATGGGAGCACCCGGCTAAAATAGGACGACCGGAGAACATCTGGGTTGTGGTTGCCGGAGGAGAGGGTCTGCCGCAGAGCTGGTGGTTCGCTCCGCACACATCGCTGCCGGTCACGAAGCGGGTTGCAGAGAGGAAAGCGCAGGGCAATGGATAAGAACAGTGCGGTCATCATCGTGGAGCCTACCGGACGGACCATCGAGCGCGCCGAGAAGGCAAACAAGAAGATGGCGAGCCGCCTGCCTCAGCTCGCTGGCGAAGTCGTGTTCGTCATCTCGGGCGGAAGCGCGAGCAGCCCGCCTGAGATATTAGACCCGTTTTGTGCTGAACTCTCGGAGCGCTACGGTGTTGCGAAAGTCCTCCGCATCGACAAGAAGACGACGGCAAACATGACAAAGGCCGAGCTTGACCAAGTGGCTGGATCGGGAGCGAGGGCCGCGCTCATCGGCGTGGCAGGCTGAGTGGGCTGCACGTCGCACAGTTTGCGCGACGCCATGGAGCTAGAGGCCCGAGGGATTCCGACGGCAGTTGTTGTCGTCGAGCCGATGGTGCCGATAGCCGAGTCGACGAAGCGGCTGATGGGCATACCGGCGTACGACTACTGTGTCATGGGCCGTCCCTACGCGGGCCTCTCGCCTGAGGAAAGCGCAAGCCAAGCGAAGCGGCTGATGCCGCGCATCAATCAATTGCTGACGGGCAAGACGAGCTCGTAAAAGCCGCGCTGACCTCACCGCAAAGGCTGCGCGGAGAGCGTCTAAGGCGTCCTTGGCTGGCCTGTGCCTATCATGCTATCGCGGGTGACCAGCTTGGCAAGCTCTTCTTCGCTCATCTTCTCTGTGCCTTTGGGGCGCTGTGGAAGGACGAGGAAGCGAAGGTCGGCAGTGCTATCAAGGAGCTGGATTCTCACGTCCTTGCCGATGTGCAGTCCAAACTCATCTAGGACGCCGCGCGGGTCACGGACGATGCGGGAGCGGTAGACAAGGCTTTTGTACCAATCGGGCGGACGCCCAAGAAGCTGTTGGGGATAGCAGGAGCAGAGAGTGCAGACGGTGACGTGGTGAAGGTTGTCCGTGTTCTCCACTACAGTTAACTGCGCCTCATGTTCGTTCTCGGGGTCGTTCGAAATGATCGGCTTTGGCGCAAGCCCGATCTCAGAGAGCGCTCGCTTGGGGTTCGCGAGCAATCGTTTTTTGAAGTCAGGGTCTACCCATGCGTGCGCGACGGCCTTTGCGCCATCATTTTGCGGCTGTCCTTGAAACTTTTCTATCTCCTGGTCAAGCTGTTCTCTAGTGAGAACGCCTTTTTCGATAAGAACGGCGATCATCGCCTTCAGGCGCATCGCCTGGGGGCTCAGCTCTTTGTCTGGCTGTCTTCCCGGGTGCGGATTTGGATGGTCTTTGTGGTCTTTCATTTCGTGCTCCTTGGAGCAGGCGCTGCTGCAGGTTCGAGCCAATGCTCAAAGATATCGACGCCGACGCTATCGCCTAGGGCGCCTGTATAGTCGCTCCAAAGCGCTGTCTGCTCGAACTTGATGCGATACAGCGGTTGCTTCGGCCTATCGTAGTTCGCGGGCATGCCCTCCGGGTCGTGGAATATCCCGTAGAAGGCGGCTACTTGGCCGATGCGTCCTTGCGTATAGGATGGCGTGCGGCAATGAGGCGGCGGCTCTCTTTTCTGCACTCGCACCCAGTCACCGGGTTCAAATCTATTTCGAGCGAGGGGCTTTTGCATGGCTAACGCTTCTGCTGCCTCTTCATCTTCGCCAGCTTCTTGTCGACGTCCTTCTTTGTCAGCACCTTTTTTTCAATCAATAGTGTCTCGAGGGAGGTAACTGTTCGCTCGAAGTACCCGAGCGACTCATATTCGGCTCGGCTCATGCGCTCCATAGGAATTCGGGATTCTCCGGAGTTCGTGATGCCCTTCTTGACGAGGGAAATGGCAAGTCCGTAGGTCTCCCACTCCCAATCCATCGTGGCATGTTCTCCGATGTCGATAGGCTCGTCTGTCTTCCAACCGCCGCGGTCGTGGGCGCGACTCTGCGCCATCGGATTTTTCTTCTTCATAATAGGCAATTGTAGCTGCTGACTACTCAGTCTTGAAATTGGGCTTCCGTCCTTCTCGGATCGCGTCCAGGGCCTCCCAGTGGTCCTTCGTCCAGACGGACATGGCTTCTGTGGCGAGACCCATTTCGAGGCAGAGGTTGAGATTTTGCCAGATGATACGGTTCACGCACATCTTGGTCCAGCGGATGGCGAGACCCGGGCCGTGAGCAAGCTCATCGGCAAAGGCCATCGCCTCGTCTAATAGTTTGTCGGCGGGTACAACGTGGTTGACCATGCCCATCTTCTCGGCCAGCTTCGCGTCGATGTGCCTGCCCGTCATCATAAACTCCTTCGCCCGGTGCGGGCCGATGAGGAGAGGCCAGATGACTGCGCCGCCATCGCCAGCCGTCAGACCTGTGCGGACGTGGTCATCGGTGATGATGGCATTGTCGGCCATGTAGATGACGTCGCACATGAGGGCGATGGTTGCGGCGACCTGGGCTGCCGTCCCGTTGATGGCAGCGATGATGGGCGCTTCGCAATTCGCCAGGGACTGCACGACGTACTTTGCCTCGCGCAGGATCGTCTTCACGCCACGGTCACGGGCCATCTCCTGCTGTTTCTCCGATCCGCCGATAGAGAAGTCGGTCCCGGCGCCGGTGAGGACGATGGCGCCCACATCAGGATCGACGCCAAGGTCAGGCAGCAGACGCTCGATGCCGCGATGCATGGCGTAAGTCATTTGATTGCGCACATGGGGCCTGTTGAACTTCACGAGCGCGACCCGATCTTTGATCGTGATATCCAGCTCGTGTTCTTTGGCGAACGCCGAATAGTCCATAGAAGTTTCCTCCACGCTATGCAAGGGTGGGCAAATTATAGGGGGGCCGCCAAGGAGCGACATCCTACAGATGCAGGAACGGAATATCGGACATATAGGTATTGTCGATGAGCTGTTTCTCGCTACACTTGCCCCATCTTTTCCAGTGGGGATTCCATGAATTACGACGTTATCGTGGTGGGCGCAGGCTCTGCCGGCTGTGTCCTCGCGTCCCGTCTCTCCGAAGACCCAAAACGCTCGGTTCTGCTGCTTGAAGCCGGACGCGACTATCCCGATTTGGAGAAGCTGCCGCCTGAGCTGATGTATGCCACGAACCCAGGCGGCTCCATCCTTGGGAGCGCCTATAACTGGGGGACGATGGGCAAGGCGAACGCGCGCCAGTCCAAGCCGCTCCACGCGCCACGCGGAAAGGTGATCGGAGGCTCCAGCTCCATCAACGGCCCTATCTTCCGGCGCGGCGTCCCTGAGGACTACGACACGTGGGCTGCCAAGGGCAACAGTGAATGGACCTTTGCAAAGGTTCTGCCCTATTTCAAGAAGCTCGAACGCGACATCGATTTCCAAGATGGTCATCACGGCACGAACGGGCCGATGCCCGTGCATCGCGATAACCCGCGCCCGTGGGCACCGTACCAAACTGCCTTGCAGCAGGCCGCCAGGGATATGGGCATCCCGGAAGACCCGGATATGAACAGTCCGGCCTCTACTGGTATTGCGAGCTTTCCAGTGAACACACCCGATGGCAGGCGTATGAGCACGGCGCGGGCCTATCTCGCCCAGGCACGTTTGAGGCCTAACCTTAGGGACTTATATACCTGATACAGGACGGAGGTGATAAAATGCGCCCATCAAAAGACGGGGGTGCACATGCCGGAAGACGACGGAAAACTAACGGACGCCGAAATGAAAATCGTCAACAAATGGCTTGGCGAAAAATGGGTACGCGGCTCCTTGTGCTATGTTTGCGGGCAAAGCGATTGGGAGGTAGAAAGTTATTTGGCGCATGCACCATTGATCAGGGCTGGGTTGATAGCCCGGCTAGGGGAGAAGGCTTATCCCTTTATTCTGGTCATCTGCGCCAACTGCGGTCATACGGTTTTTATAAACGCTGTTGCGATGGGGATATCGAAGGGTGCCGCCTAAAATGGATAACGAGCAACCTATCGAGTCTATCGTTCCTACCAGCGAGAAAAGCCTCGTTCCTCAGGTCAGTAGTGGGGACACGAGAACCGTATACATTTACTCTGGCCCAAATGTGCAAGTTCAGATGAACAAGCATCATTTCCTTTTAGTTATTGAACGGATGCGGCTACAACGTGAATTACCTGGCTACGGTGATGCATGGCCTTGGATTGGCATGGCATTCGCTTTCTTAACGGCATTGGTAGCGAATGATGCCAAAGACATAGGGTTCAAGGCAGATACCTGGGAGGCTATTTACGCAATATCCACTGCCCTCTCATTTGGCATTGGTGTTCACCGACTTTTCCAAGCACATATGTGCAGGAAGCAAAGAAACAAGACGGCAGAGAAAATCCTAGAAGAAGTTTTGCTTGAGATGAAGAGTTCTCAAGAAGGCCTCGAAGAAATGGCAGAACGAGTACGGAGAGCAACAGCTAGCCCGCCGTCAACTCCTGGTACTGGAGCGACGAAGCCTTGATTAGCTTAATGAGCGTATCCCTGAATTGGTTGGGATTCAGACGATTATTCTGTCTCCACTCGACCTCATCGAGATAGGAGTCCAAGTGCTTGACCGACAAGTGATGATAGGAACCGACGATAGACCGCTTGACGAGGCTCCACACGCCTTCGATGCCATTCGTGTGGACTTCTCCGCGTACCCATTCCTCGATGCTGTGGTTCACGCTCTCATGGCGAGTGTCGACATCGGCAATACCGACGTAAGCCGGATGCTGGTCGGTATAGATAGCCTCGGTCTCGGGCGAGGTGTTTTCCTTGATGAAGCCTTGAAGGGTAGCCCTATCGGTTCCATTGACCACCTGGAGGCGAATCTTGCCCTTACGCTGGACGACGCCGACCACGACAGCCTTATTCCCGAGGTAATGCCGACCCTTCCCGCGCACCTTGCCACCAACGTAGGTTTCGTCAACCTCTACCACGCCAGAGAGCCGGGAGGGATTCGCTTCGTTCATCGCGGCTCGGATGCGATGGCAGAGATACCAGGCTGTTTTGTAGGAGACATTGAGCATCCGCTTCATTTGGTTGGCAGACATACCCTTCTTGGATTCAACCATGAAGTATGTTGCCAGAAACCACTTAGTCAGAGGGAGATGGGTGTCATGGAAAATCGTGCCAGCCAATGCCGAGAACTGGTAGCCGCATGAATCACAATCAAACTGGTTGCGCTTGTAGATTCGGGAGATTTTATCGCCTTGGCAACGGAGGCACCTCACGCCGTCAGGCCAGCGTAGTTTTTCGAGAGCATCACGGCACTCTTCTTCGGTGTCATATGCTTCCATCAGTCTGGGCATATCCATGTCTTTAGCCATTGGAGTCTCCTATGCGTAAAAAGAAGTCTGAGAAGCCAGTACACACGATGAATGATGAGGAGTTAGCCTCGAAGGTGTTTCATCCGAAAGTGCTTGCTCATGCGAAGAAACTACTTCAGGAGCAGAAGACCAAGTCCAAATCGAGAAAATCATCATGAAGCAAGGATACTACAGGTGTGGCCTTGTGTCAAGTATATAAGTCCCTAACCTTACGGTGATGGGCGACGCAGTGGCGAGGCGCATCCTGTTCAAAGGCAAGACGGCAGTGGGGGTCGAGATTGAGCGTAGCGGGAAAGTCTCAGCAGTGGACGGCAAAGAGATCATTGTGAGCTGCGGAGTATTCGGGTCGCCAAAGCTGCTGATGCTTTCTGGTATAGGCTCTTCGAAGGAGATGCAGTCGCTCGGGATCACTGTTCTTCAGGATGTGGCGGGCGTTGGCAAACATATGAAAGAGCACCCG
>CAMAVV010000031.1 GCA_945861815.1 Thermoflexus hugenholtzii JAD2 | reverse complement strand
AACGGCCGCGACTTCGCCACGCCCGACGATGTGCAGGCAGTCGCGGCAAGCGTCATCGCCCACCGCATCGGCGCGGGCGATGAGACGGGCGGCCACTCCATAGCCGTCGTTCGTGAGGCGCTCGAGAGCGTCCCGGTTCCCCTGTAAAGGCGCACGCCTGTGACACGGCGAGGCATCGTCCTCCCGCTCCTCTCCCTTCCCGCACTCGATGTATCTGTGGCCCTGGTGACGCCGGCAAAGCGCGAGTGGCTGCGCGAAGGCGATGCCGTCACGCTGGTCGTCCGCATCCGCAACCGCTGGTTCTGGCCGCGGTTCGGCCTGCGCGTCACAGGAGAATTGCAGGCGGAAGGCCGCAAGCCTAAGCCTGTCGCAATCTATATTCCCTTCGTTGCTCCTAAAGGCGACGTTGTTGTGCGTGGCGATGTCGTCATCGGCGAGCGAGGCCTCTATCGACTGCAAAGGGCAACCGTCGAATCGTCAGCGCCGGTGGCGGTTCTTCGACGCCGCAAGCGTCTGACCGCCGATTCCCAGGCCCTGGTCCTCCCTGCGCCCTTCGCCTTTTCTTCGGCTGACGTGACCCGCCCTGCCGAGGGCGCGCTTCCCAAGAACCGCCCCGCCCACACAGGTGATGACGTTGCCGGCTCGCGCCCCTATGTCCCTGGCGACCCTGCCCGCGCTATCCACTGGCGAAACTTCGCGCGCACTGGCCGCCTTATGACCAAGGCCTACACCGCAGCTGCGGGCAACACGCCCGTCCTCGTCATCGTCCCCCCTGGTGAGATAGAGCGCTTCGATGAAGTGGCGCGCCTGGCTGCGGGTGTTGTCGAAGCATGGACGAAAGATGGCGAGCGAGTGCGATGGCAGAACGGCACGACCGAACTGCAGCAGACCCGTGATGAGATGGCGCGGACTCTTGCCGTCGCCTCTCCCGCCAATGTTGCACCCGCTATCGATTCCTTGCGCTGGCTTGCGCCCAACGCCTCGGCAGCCGTCGTCGTCTCCGCCAGCGATCAGGCGGGCCTCCTGCAGATTGCGGCGGCAGCATCGCGGCTCTCCTCCCGGCTTACGGTGCTCGTCATGGCGCGCGCCGGATCGCCCGAGGCTGAAGAGGCGAGAGGCTTCCTTGCCAGGGCAGGCGCGACTGTCCTGTCCTACGAAGCGCCTTCACCCAGCGCCGTCATTCCGCCCGCAGAGCACGCAAGGCGAGCGGTATGAAGATTTCATTCAAGACGCTCTTCAAGGAGCAGCCTGAACACTCCATCGCCTTGCGCCTCCACGCCCTGTTCGCCGCCTGGGTCACGGGCTTTGCCTTAGCCGTCGTCGGTGCGTCGGTTTGGGTCGGCCTCGGCGCGCCGCTTCTGGCCGCCGCAGGCCATTACTGGAGCTGGAAGACGCGCAGCCGCAAGATGGGCCTCTGGCGCGTCGGGCTCATGTGCGGCGTGGTCGTGCTCATGGCCGTCATGGCCTTTCAATTGCCCTCGGCCCTGCAAGGCAACTGGCTGCCGCCAACCATCGCCCTTATCCTTGTCCAAGCCGTTTCCTCCTTCGATATACGCACCCGCAGCAATATCTCCACAAGCTTTCTTGTCAGTGCCATCGTCCTTGTTCTCGCATGCCAGCTCGCCTTCACGAGCCTCTTCATCGTGCCCCTCATCGCCTACCTTGGCCTCTTGCTTGCCTACTTAGCCACAAGCGCCGCCATCGATGCCAAGACTGGCGTCGTCGCAGCCTTCGCCTGGGCAGGCCGTTCGCGCGCCATAGTCTGGACCGGCTGGACGGCCGCGATTGCTGCGCTCGGCGTCCTCCTCTTTCTTGTGCTTCCCTGGGGAACGGTGCAAGTGAATGCGACGGCTGCCTCCTCTGCCATGCTGCCTGTGACAAACGCACAAGAGGGGCCGGAGGGAGAGGGCGCAAGCCGGGAGCCGGAGGCGTCGGCGTCCGACTTGCAGGAGGCTGGAGAGGGAGCAGGCGAAGGAACCAACGCCACAAATCAAGAGGGACAAGCCTCCGACTCTTCCTCTGGAGCAGAAGCGCCGCCGCGACAGAACCCTGGAAGGCCGGGGTCAGCCGACGAAGTATTAAGGGTGCGCAGTCCGGTGGCCAGCTATTGGCGCACGCGCACTCACGTTACGCAGGATGGCAAGAACTGGCAGGTGCAGCACGCGCCGGTGGAACAGCCGTCGCGAGGGCGTGTGAGCGGCTACACGCAAACGGTCTACGTTGCCCAAGGCCAGTCGTCGCCGTCCCTCGGCTATGCGCCGATAGAGTGGGATACGCTCACGGAGAAAGAGGGTGGCGATACTCTCAACAAAGGCTCCGTCTATCTGGTGCGCTCCGAGCGCAGGTCCTACGACCCTGAGGTCTTGCGCCTCTTATCGGAGCAGGCCTTCATTCGGAATCAACGCGCCACGCGCCTTCCTCCGCCCGTCGCCGCGCTTGCCCGGGAGGTCTCTGGCGGCACACAGAATCTGTACGAGAGAAGCCAGGCCATTACTGCCTATCTCAACCAAAACTTCAAGTACAACAAGGACGCGCCGAAGGACAGCCTTTCGAAATCGACGGAGGAGTTTCTCTTCGACGGCAAGCGCACCGGAGGCAGCTTCGACTTCGCAGCCGCCGAAGCGCTTCTTGCCCTGGGGGCCGGCCTCGACGCGCGCGTCGCCACGGGCTATCTCCCCGGCGAGTTCGATCCCCTTTCCGGCGCCTATATCGTGCGCCAGCGCGACGCCCACGCCTGGGCCGAGATCCGCTACCCCGGCGCAGGCTGGGTGCCCTTCGACCCGAGCCCGCAGCCGGAGGTGCAGAGGCAGCAGGCCAAGCCGGGCCTCGGCGCGAAGGTCTTTGGCAAGCTCTTCAAGGTACAGTTCGGCGACGACGTGCGCGGCGACGTCGGCAGCCTCTTCCGCAACCTGACCTTTGGCCGCGTCGCTGCCGGCGCTCTCGTCTTTGTCGGCATCGTCGCCGGCGCTGGACTCTGGTACTACCTTCGCCGAAGAAGAAAAGCTCCCACTGGGCACGCCCCGTATTCGCTGCTGCGAGATGAAGAGCGCAAAGCCGTCTTGGACGCATGGAAGAGAGTGCAGCGTGTCTTGCGCAAACGTGGCGTCACGCCCAAGACGCAAGCTGAGACGCTCTCCACCTACTTCGCGCGGGCGATAGGCGCCGTGCCTGACCTCCGCCAAGAGCTTGAGGCGTTGCGCCAACGTATCGCAAGGGCCGCCTATTCGCCATCCCCCGTGGGTGCGGGAGAGGGCCTAGCAGCGAAATCCGCCCTGGCGCGCATCGCGTCATCGGCATAAGCGCCCCTTATCGCTGTGCCCTGAGCCGTTGACACGGGATTTGGGCGAACCTATCATCCGCCTGTCCCCGTTCGTGTTCCCTATCTGTCTTTGACTCAGGGGTGCGCCATGACCAGCGAGGCGGAGAAAACGAGCCGTCCCCCGCGGGACGAGAGCCTCGGCAAGATCACCGACGACGGCATCGAGCGGATGCGCGCCCGCATCGGCGTTGAGATTCCCCAGATCGAGCCCTACAACGAATACGCGACCGTCGATTCTATCCGCCACTTTGCGCGTGGCTATGGCGACGACAATCCGCTCTTCTCCAATGAAGCATACGCGAAGAAGACGCGCTGGCGGCAGATGATTGCCCCGCCGACCTTTCTCGTCACCACCGGCGTCAGCGAGGTGCGCGAGATTCCCCCTGAGGTTCGCGCCAAGGGCGCACATGCCTTGGCGGGCGTCCACGAATTCTTCTCCGGCGACGAGTGGGAGTGGTTCCGCCCGATCCTCCCGGGCGACCGCCTGGTGAAGCGAAAGGCCCTTCGCGACGTTGTCGTGAAAGAAGTGAGCCAGTTCACCGGAGGGAAGTCCGTCATCATCCGCTATCGCACCGATTGGCTGAACCAGCGGGGCCAGCTCGCCGCCTTCTACTGGGAGAGCTATGTGCGCGCCGAACGCGACGCCGCAGTGAAGCAGAAGAAATACCTGGAGATCAAACGCCCCGCCTATACCGCGGAGATGGTGAAAGAGATCGACGACGCATACGAGACAGAGTTGCGGCGCGGCAGCGAGATACTCCATTGGGAGGACGTCTCCCCTGGCCAAGTGCTTCCGCCCATCGTGAAGGGCGCGATGAAGGTAACTGACCTTCTCGTCTGGGTGCGCGGCTTCGGCGGAGGGATGCAGTCCTTCAAGCTTGCCTACCTCCATCGCAAACGCCACCCGAATTTCTACACTCGCAACGAGTGGGGCTACCCGGATATCGTCGAGCGCGTCCATTGGGACGATCTCTGGGCACAGAAGATCGGCAACCCGTTCGCCTACGATTTCGGCAAGTTGCGAGGCGCATTCCTCGCCCAGGTCGTCACCAACTGGATGGGCGACGACGCCTGGCTGTGGAAGATGTCCGACCAGTACCGCGCCTTCAACTACTACGGCGATACCACATGGGTGAAAGGCTCGGTCAAAAGCAAATCGGTGACGCCGGAAGGTCAACACATCGTAGAACTTGAATTAGCCTGCGAAAACCAGCGCGGTACTATCACCGCCCCTGGACAGGCCACGGTCATCCTGCCCTCGCGCGCCCACGGCCCTGCGCGATTGCCGTCGCCGCCGCCCGGCGTCGAGGGGATGCGCCCCGCGCCCGAGAAGATGACGGATGAGTAGCTCTTCGACCTCTGCGCCCTTCTTGCCCCTTAGCCTATATCGCGTCCTTGACCTCTCCGATGAGACTGGCGCGCTCTGCGGCCGCCTTCTCGGCGATCTTGGCGCCGATGTCATCAAAGTCGAGCCGCCAGGCGGCGACCTATCGCGCAACCGCGCGCCCTTCTATCACGACGACGCCCACGCCGAAAAGAGCCTCACTTGGTGGGCCTTCAACTGCAACAAACGCGGCATCACCCTCGATCTCGCCACCGCCGACGGCAAGGGAATCCTCAAGCGGCTTGTCGCCTCTGCCCACTTCCTCATCGAAACCTTTGCCCCAGGCCACATGCAAAAACTCGGACTTGGCTTTGATGTGCTGCGCGAGATCAACCCTGGCCTCGTCATGATTTCCATCACGCCATTTGGCCAGAGTGGCCCCTATAGCGGCTACAAGGGCGACGACATCGTGACGATGGCGGCGGGCGGGATGATGAACCTGTGCGGCACGGAAGACCGCCCGCCATTGCGCATAGGCATCCCGCAGTCGCACACCTTCGTTGGGGCCCAGGCCGCCGTCGGCGCGATGCTTGCCCACGCCGGCAGGCTTGCCTCTGGCGAGGGAAGCCATCTCGACGTCTCGGCGCAAGAGGCCGTCGCGAATATGCTGACGAACACCCAGCAGCACTGGTTCGCTGAGAACCAAGTGGAGCACCGGGGCGCGAAGCATCTTTACGGCGGACGCATGACGCGCGGCGTCTTCCCCGCAAAAGATGGCTACATCGCCTCCCACATCTTCTGGGGCCCCGGCCCCGGCAATCGCATGCGCGGCCTGGCCCAGTGGATGCAGGACAAGGGCTTCGAGACGACGATTAAAAATACCGACTTCAACAAAGTGACTGGGGGCAGCATCAGCCAAGAGCAGGTTGACGCATGGGAAGACGAGATGTCCGACTTCTTTTCGCGCTTCACCAAGGATGAGACCTATCGAGAGGCGCTGAAGCGCCGCGCCTTCCTGTTCCCCGTCAGTTCGCCAAAAGACCTCCTCTCCAACGACCAACTCAAGTCGCGCGGCTTCTTTGAAAAGGTCGAACACCCTGAGTTGAAGACAAGCGTCACTTACCCGGGCGCATTCCTTCGTTATCCTGGTGCGCCGCAGTCGATCCGCCTGCGCCCGCCCCTCATCGGCGAGCACAACGGCGTTATCTACGTGAATGAACTTGGCTATTCTCGCGACGAGTTGGTCTCCCTGGCTGAAGCGGGTGTCGTATGAGCGGCGTGAAGCGGCTGCCCCTCGCCGGAGTGAAGGTCGCCGACTTCTGCTGGGCGATCGCCGGCCCAACCACGACGAAGTATCTGGCTATCTACGGCGCACAAGTCGTGAAGATCGAGACGCACTCGCGCCCCGATAGCACGCGCATCTCTCCCCCCTTTGCCGGGAAGCCGGGGCGCAACTCCAGCCTCCACTTCGGCATCCTTGCCCCATCCAAGCTTAGCGTGAGCCTGAACCTCAAAGACCCGCGAGCTCAGGAGATTGCGAAGCGCCTTGTCGCATGGGCCGACGTGGTCACGGAGAATTTCAGCGCGGGCCAGATGGGCGAATGGGGACTCGACTACGAGAATGTGCGCAAGCTCAACCCCAAGGCCATCATGCTGAGCTCAAGCCAGCAAGGGCAGACTGGGCCGCACGCCGGACATCCTGGGCTTGGCGGTATGCTGCAAGCCCTCACTGGCTTCAACCACTTCACCGGCTGGCCCGACCGTGAACCCCTGGGCCCGGCGCTCCCCCTTCCTGATATGATCGCCCCCTGGTTCTCGATCATCGCCATCGTTGCGGCGCTGGAGCAGCGCACCCGCACCGGCCAGGGGCAATACATCGACCTCTCCCAGCTTGAGGCCGGTTTGCAATTCCTCGCGCCGGGCATCCTCGACTACACGGTGAATGGGCGCGATGGCGAGCGCAGAGGCAACCACGCCGACCACGCCGCGCCGCACAACGCTTACCGCTGCCAGGGAGACGACCGCTGGTGCGCCATCTCAGTGCGAAGCGACCCCGAATGGCAGGCGCTGTGCGAGGCCATGGGCAGATCGGAGCTGGCGAAGGACGCGCGCTTCGACACGATGCTGAAGCGCATGCAGCACAGCACGGCCCTCGACGCAATCATCACCGAGTGGACCAAACAGCGCGACGCTCGTCAGGTGATGGAGATGCTGCAAGCGGCAGGCGTCCCGGCAGGCCTCGTCGCCACCGGGCGCGACCTGCACGAAGACCCGCAGCTGCGCCATCGCAAACACTTCATCACCGTCGATCATGCACGCATGGGGCAGTATCCCATCGATGCCGCAGCTTTTCGCATATCGGGGATCGAGCCAGACGTTCGCCCGGCGCCGCTGCTCGGCGAGCACAACGAATTCGTCTTGCGTGAACTTTTGAAGATGTCCGAGGGCGAGTATCAAGAATTGATGAACGCGGGCGTTTGTAGTTAAAGGAAGGGACACATGTCACTTAAAGGAAAGTCGGCCATCGTCACTGGCGGCGCAAGCGGCATGGGTCGCGCGTCGGCGGTTCTCCTGGCCTCGCGCGGCGCAAAGGTCGCCATCGCCGATATCCAGGCCGATAAGGGCGAAGAGGTTGTACAGGAGATTAAGGCGCGCGGCGGCACGGCCTTTTTCCAGAGGACGGACCTTACGGTGCGTAAAGATGTTAAGGCGGTGGTGGACGAGACGGTGAAAAGATTCGGCGGGATCGACGTGCTTGCGAATGTGGCCGGCAACGCCTTCCACAAGCCCTTTTTGGAAGTCGACGATGAGCTGTGGGACAGGACCATCAAGATCAATCTCTACGGCACATTCTATGTGAACCAGGAGACGGCGAAAGTCATGGTTACCCAGGGCGGCGGGCGTATCATCAACTTCGCCTCTACCGTTGCGGCAACCGGCGGCGCCGACCTCCCCGCCTACGCAGCAGCCAAGGCTGGCGTTGTGACACTGAGCAAAGGCATCCAGAACGAACTCGCCAAACACAACATCATGGTCTTCGTCGTCGCGCCTGGGGCAACCGACACGCCGCTCTGGCGCAGGGGCCGCACCGAAGAAGACCTGGCGCGCATGCAGCGCAGGCTGAAGTTCGGCAGGGCGGTGAAGGCTGAGGAGACCGCCGAGCTCGTCGCCTTTCTTGCCGATGATACGACGGGGCACATGCTCGCGGGGCAGACCTTCCACACCTGCGGCGCGAGCTTCATGGGCTTTTAGGCCCTCCGCGCCGGATCGGAGCGGCGATGCAGCCTAGAATGGCGGCTCTTCCGGCACCATGCACCGCTCGCGGCGGTTAAATCCGATGCGCTCACAGCGCCGCAGGTACTCTTCGCGGATCTTGCTGTAGAGCAGCCGAATCGAATCGTATCCCTTGTCTATCTTGTCCACGGACCCGGCGGCGAGGATCGCGCCCGCCTCCATGAAATGCGGATTGAGGAAGTCCCAGATGAACATCTCCGCCTCGGTGCGGTCGCAGAGGGCGTGCAGGTGCAAAATCTCGCCCTCCCGATTCGGGTTGTTCGCCAGGTCGTAGGCGGTGCGCATCGTGTGGTAGGAGACGTGGCGCGCCTCGTCCTGCATGACGCGGGAGAAGATGACCTTGTCCGTCTCCGTCTTCCCCAGGAACTCGGCGAAACGGAAGAGGTCCAGGGCGAAGCCTTCCGCCAGGAAGAGGAGGAACGACGTATCTTGGAAACGGGACAACTGGCCGTGCTTCATCTCGTGATAGGCCGGGTTCATGTTCGAGAAGTTGGGCGCAATGCCGCCGCCGTTTGCGAGGGCGCGCTTGCGAAAGACCTCGGTATGGCGCGCTTCGTCCATCGACTGGGTGATGAGGAAGAGCTTCACCTCGTGGAAGGCGGAGGCGATCTTCGGCAAGAAGCCGCCCAGCACGTCGGCGGCGATATATTCGACGCGCGCCAGGTGCGAGACGATTTGGCAGTAGGCCTTCTCTTGGTCCTTCGGCAGCGGCGTGAGCTTGTCCCAAGGGATGTCCCGGCTGGCGACCCACTGCCGCGACGTCGCCTCCTCGTACAGCGCGACGACGTTCTCCGCCCACACCTGGTGTCGCTTCGATGCGGCGTACTCTTGGATGGGTAGGGCGCCGTCCACTCCTGACCCGCGGATGATGGCGCGGTCGGGCGCTTCCAGGGGAGGCGGCGCGTCAACTTTCGCCGTGTCCAGGAAGGTCAGTCCGCGCTTGCCGGGTGTGGCCTTCACGCCCCAGTCTTGCCAGAGGCCGGAGCCGTCGCCCGGCTCGGCGTAGAACCACGCGCCAGGCTTGTAGTTGCCCTCGCGCACCTTCTTGATGTGGGGCGCGTTGCGGACGTACTCGAAGGCTTCCTTCTGCGTCATCGTTCCGTGTGCCATCGCTTCCCTCCGCCTCTTTGCGTAGCCTCTCGCTTCGCTACTTCGTAACGCGCGACGGCAAGGGCCGCCACGCCATGAGCTATTTGTCCTTCAAGATTTCCCGTGCGATAACGATCTTCAATATCTCCGTCGAGCCCTCATAGACCCGCGGCTGGCGCACCTCTCGATAGAGCTTCTCGATGATGCTCCCTTTCTCCAAGCCTGCCGCGCCGTGGATCTGCAGCGCCTCGTCCACAACGCGCTGGGCCATCTCCGTTGCGAAGAGCTTTGCCATGGAGGCCTGCTGTATGACCTGGGCAGTTCCGCTGTCTTTGAGCCAGGCCGCCCAAAATATCAGGTGGCGCGCCGCTTCGATGCCTGTCACCATTTCGGCGAGCTTGAACTGCGTCGCCTGGAAGTCGGCGAGGGGCTGGCCGAAGGCTTTGCGCTCCTTGGCCCGTTTAAGCGCGGCAGCATAGGCCGCCTCAGCCATCCCAAGGACCGCCGCCGCCACCGTCGTGCGAAAGACGTCGAGGGTGCTGAGGGCGATGCGCATGCCGCCGCCCGGCGCTCCGAGGAGCTGGGACTTAGGGACGCGCACATTCCTATAGAGGACTTCGCCGTTCACATGGGGGGCAAGTAACTTTACTTTTTTGGAGGTATCGAGGCCGGGCGTGCCCTTGTCGACCACGATCGCTGAGATGCCCTTTGTCCCGGCGCCAGGGTCAGTCTTAAGGAAGGTGGTGTAGAAGCTGGCGAAGCCGCACTGGCTGATGTAGCGCTTTGTCCCGTTGATGACATAGTGGTCGCCGTCCAAGGTGGCGGTGGTTTGCAGGCTCCCCACATCGGAGCCGGCCTGCGGCTCCGTGAGGGCGAAGGCGGCGATAGCCTCGCCGGTGGCAACCTTTGGCAGATAGCGCCGCTTGAGGTCTTCGCTGCCTGCGAGGGTGATGGAGTACGAGCCGAGTCCTTGCATCGCGAAGGTGCTGTCCGCCTGGCCACAGACCTTGCTCAGCTCTTCCCGAATGATGCAGACGTTGATGACGCTGATGCCGTTGCCCCCGTACTCCTTCGGCACCATGTACTTGAACAGGCCCTCCTGCGCCAGCGCCTTGGTGACTCCGGGGTGCAGCTCGTCCATCTCATCGGCTTCATGGGCAAGCGGCGCGAGCTTTTCCTGGGCCAGTTTGCGAACGCGCTGCTGGAGCGCTTGTTGTTCCGGGGAGAGGTTATAGTCCATCGTTCACCTGTGCTGGGACATCTTATTCGACCGGGCGGAACTTCACTAAGGTGACCTCATCCGTCACATCGTCGAAGACCGGCGTCACGCGCATCCCTATACGCGCCGCCTCGATGGGACAGCCGACAAGGTTCGTCATTAAGCGTGGCCCTTCATCCAGCTGGACGACTGCCAGGAGATAGGGAACATCTTTTTGGAAGACGGCGTCCGGCGGGCGATGAACGGCGGTGAAGGAATAGACGTGGCCGCTGCCGGAGACCTCGCTCCACTCGATATCGCGTTTGCCGCAGTGGGAGCAAAGGATGCGCGGGGGAAACTGATGCTTCCTGCAGCTTTTGCACCGTTGCAACGTGAAGCGATGTTGCTTCAGCGCCTCCCAAAAGGGGCGGCCGTCTTCCGTGATGGTGGGTAGCGGCTTTTTGTAGGCGTTCATGACGGCGTATTTCCCAGGACGGTAACGCCCATCGTGTAGAAGCCCCCCATCTGGTGCGTGATGGCTGTGCGCGCCCCTTTGACTTGGCGTTCGCCACATTCGCCGCGAAGCTGGCGCACCGCTTCGATGGCTCCTAGAAATCCCCCGGAGATGCCTGGGTGGCTGTACGAAAGAAGGCCGCCGTGGGTATTCACCGGCAGCTTGCCGCCCGGTTCGATGTTGCCGCCTGACACGAACGCGCCACCCTCGCCCTTTTTGCAGAAGCCCATGTCCTCCAACGCCCACATCGCGTTGAATGTGGAGGGATCGTAGGGATAGGCGATATCGATATCGTCGATACCGAGCTTCGCCATACGCAGTGCCTGGCCTGTGGCTATCTTGATGAGGTGTGGCTCTGTGTAGCTCGAGAAGTAGGTGATATTTTGGCTCTCGCCGCACTCGCCGAAGCCGCGCACATAGACGGGCTTCCTGGAGAAATCCTTCGCCCTTTCTGCGCTGGTGATGACCATCGCGCCTCCGCCATCGGTGACGAGACAGATGTCCAGAAGGTGGAGCGGCGAGCTGATGAGGCGCGAGTTAAGCACGTCCTCGATGGACAGCGGCTGCTTCATGAGCGCCTTCGGGTGCAGCCGCGCCCATTTCCGGGCCGCCACCGCGACCGAGGCCAGTTGCTCGCTGGTCGTGCCGTACTCGTGCATATGCCGCTGCGCCATGAGGGCGAAGGCCGAAGGGACTAGCGGGCCGTAGGGATACTCATACTCGGTGTCGAAGTTGTGCGCGGCGATGTAGGAGACGACGCCGCCCCGGGAGAAACGCGACTCGCGATTGTCGGTGCAGACGACAAGGACGGTTTTGGCGAAGCCGGCGATGATGCCGAGAGCCGCGCGCCAGATAAGAGAGCCCATCGGCGCACCGCCGTGGGGGGCCGTCTCCATCCAGGCGGGCGTGATGCCCATGTACTGGCAGAAGTTCGTGGGATAGGCGGGATAGGGAGGCGGCGTCCC
>CAMAVV010000030.1 GCA_945861815.1 Thermoflexus hugenholtzii JAD2 | reverse complement strand
CTCGTGCTCGACTTGCCGGTGGAAGAGCGCCTCGAGGGAACGGCGGCGACCGTGGCGATTGCCATCGCGAAGGGGGCGGACATCGTGCGCGTCCATGATGTGAAGGCCATGGCGCGTGTGGCGAAGATGGCCGACGCGATCATCCGAGGATGGAAGGAGCCTGCGTGAGCGCCACTGTGACCGTCTATCTGGCCCTCGGCTCCAACCTGGGCAACCGCGAGCGGAATATCACCCGCGCAGGCGAGTTGCTCCAGGAACATCTACGCCACCTGGCCCTTTCGTCTATTTACGACACTGCCCCCGAGGGCTTTATCAACCAGCCCCGTTTCCTCAATGCCGTCTGCCGCGGCACAACGACGCTTTCCCCTGAAGACCTGCTGGCTTTTGTGAAGGGGATCGAGCGCTACATGGGGCGCGTGCCCGGGGGGCCGCCCATGGGGCCGCGTCCCCTGGACATCGATATCCTCTACTGCGGCGACCGCGTCATCGACACGCCGCCGCTCGTCATCCCGCACCCGCGCATGGCGGCGCGCGCCTTTGTCGTCGTGCCCCTGGCGGAACTGGACCCGGACGTCGAGCATCCCATACTCAAAAAGACAGCGAAAGAGCTTGCAGAGGCAGTTAGCGGCAAGGCAGACGTCGTGCTTTTTGACCGGGAGAAGGCCTACTGGGCAGGGCTCAAGCGAGGCAAACAGCCTATCCCGCTTAGAGATAAGTAGGGGCTACTTCAGGTGTTGCCGCACCATCTTTAACAACGCGGCGTGTGTCTCTTCATCTGCCGCTACGATGAGACCCAGTCCACTCTCTTCCCACGGGTTTCCACGCAGATCGGTCACAATGCACCCTGCAGCGTGGCATATAGCCAGTCCAGCAGCAAAATGCACACTCTTCTTACGGATATCGCTGTCAGCCACATAGGCGGCGCGCCGTCCTACCGCAACCCATGTTAACGCCAGCGTTGTCGAGACGACGCGCGGGCGAAAACGCGAGTTAAACGAAGGGTCAAGAGCTAGCATTGCCGTGCTAAAGGAAGACACACTTGAAGCATCAAAATCCAAATCTACAAGTTTGGTGCCGGCGTGGGGAACAAGGGCGTCGTCCTTGCCGCTCATCCGCAGTGAAGCAGTCCGTCCATCAGTCCAGAAGGTTTCACCAGTGAATGGGTCAGCGACTGCGGCAGCCAGCGTCAGATTATCGGCTTTCAGGGCTGCGTTGACCGCAACCACTTGCATCCCTGCAGCGTAGTTCCGCGTGCCGCAAAGAGGGTCAATGAGCCATTGCCGCATCGCATTCGCGGGCCCGCTTCGCCCGGCCTCTTCACCAACGATTGCATCTGCAGGCCGTTTCTCTCTTAAAAAGGCAGTCATGACGCGTTCGGATTCTAAATCAGCGTCAGTCGCGAAGTCGAGTTGTCCTTTTTCTACGCGACCCATGGCTGTGCCGAAGCGCCGTCGAACAACCGCCGCGCCCGCTTCAACTGCTGCAATTGCGACTTCGGTATCGTTCATTAGCTCTGCCCCACACTCTCAAACGCGCCGCTCCCAAACATGCCTATCGCCCCTTCCTTCTCAGGTGTCTTCATCCCGATCAGTATCGGGAGAAGGGGAGGGGGCTAGGTCAACTCTTTCCCATGTTCGTCTGCCGCAAATCGGAGGGTAGCAACACGGGGATGCCATCGGCAATGGGATAGGTTTCTTTACAGGCACGGCACACCAGACTTCCACTCGCCACGTCCTCGTCCGTCTCCGCAGTCTCCAGGCGCAGCTGGCTCCGGCAGGCGGGACAGCAAAGGATCGCTATCAGCGAACGTTTCACCGATACAGCCTTTACTTGATGTTCGCCATGCGCTTCGCATAGGCCATCGCCGATGCGATATCGTACTCGCGAGCGATCGCCAGCTTCTCCGCCTCGAGCGAACCTTCGGCATGGATAGCCAGGACAGCGTGATAGCCGCCAAACTCCGTCGCGGTCAGGTCTGCCACCAGGTGCATCGCCTTCAAGCGGTCGTCGGCAGAGACGCCCTTGCGCCCGCCAAGGTAGTGCCGGATATCCTTCGCCAGCGTTGGATTCTTCATATCCTCTTCCCCAGGCGCGGTGACGACAAGTCCCCCGGCGATGTCCTGCACGATGGCAAGGGCTTGGTGATAGTTGTGGGCGAACTGGAACTTCGCCACATTGGAATACATGCGGTTGGGCACGGCAAACCCAGGCTCGACGGTCTTTGCGGTCAGCGCGGCGTGATGCAGCAGTCCCTTCACCGTCTCCGTGTATATGGCGAGCCAGGTGAGTTTATCCCGGACGTGGCTCACCCGCGAGATGCCGTTTTGGTCGGCGAGAAGGAGCGCGGCGCCGACGAGCAGATCGAGAAGTGGCTGCTTGTACGAGACGGCGGTGAAGCGGTGGAAGTCCACAAAGGCGAGGGCAAGAGGGCCTGCATACTGGTACTGGCCGTCCATGAAGACGCGCTCCAGGGGAACAAAGACGTCATCGAAGATCGTCGTCGTCTCCAGCATCAGGTGCTTGTTGCTCAGGGGGAACTGGAAGTCGTTGTCCTTCGGCTGAGAGTAGGCGCTCGTGATGAGGCGCAGGCCCTTGGTGTTCATGGGGATGGCGAAGGCAACGGCGTAGTCCTTGTCCTTCTCATCGAAGTTGCGCGTCGGCAAGACGATGAGCTCGTTGCTGTTCACGGAGACTGAGGTGTGCAGCTTCGCCCCGCGCACGACGATGCCTTTTTTGTCTCGGGAGACGACCCGCAGGTAGTAGTCAGGATGCTCCTGTTCAGAGGGGCGCAGGGAGCGGTCGCCTTTGGCATCAGTCTGCGCAACGGCAACTGCGAGGTCATTGTCGGCACAATGGCGGTAGAAGCGGTGGACGCGCTCGTAGAAATGTGTCGGCAGCGCCTTGTCCATCTGGTGGGAGATGATGTGCAGGGCGAATAACGCATCGGTGCCGATCTCCTTGATGAGCGTCACCATCGTCTTTCCCTCGCGGGTTGCGAGGTCGATGAGGTCGGAGCGCTTGAGGAGGTCGGCAGGGGTCTTCGGCGGAAGATACATGCGGCTGATGAGGCCAGCGCCCTCGGGGTCCTTCACCACGGCAAGCTCCCGGTGCTTCGGGTCTTCCGCGAGGTGGTAATCTATGGCGGCGTGTTCGGCGGCGATGCGAAGGAACGGATGTTTCGTCACATCGGCAATTTTTTTGCCTTTGTAATACACGGCCCGCCCGTCGTTGAGACTTTTGAGATATTGCGCCGGCGTACGAAGGCCCATGAACGCCCCCTCTGGGTTGTGCTGGCACAATGATACGACGGCCCGCGACATGAGTCGAGAAAAAAGCGCCTAAAGGAGTGAAACGATGCTGAAGGGCGAGAAAATCCTGATCACGGGCGCTGCCGGGAGGGTCGCCTTCCCCATCGCGCGCAGGCTGGCGCAGGAGAACTTGGTCTACGGCATGGCCCGCTTCACCAAGCCTGCCGACCGCGAAAAGCTGGTGGCCCACGGCATCACACCGCTCCAAAAGGACCTTGGCAAGGGCTCCTTCGACGACCTGCCGGGGGATATCACCTATATCTTTCACGCAGGCGCGGCCATCAGCAAAGAGGCATCGCTGGACTGGCAATGGGCCTTCGAGGTGAACGCCCACGCCACCGGGCGGCTCATGTCTCGATACAAGAGCGGCAAGCTCAAGGGCTTCGTCTACTGCTCCACAGGCTCCCAGTATGACTACCAGGGCCATCGCCCCCTCAAAGAGTCCGACCGCCCTGGCCTCCATAATCACAACTACAGCCTCTCGAAGATCGCCGGCGAGGCTGTGGTGAACTTTGCATCGAGCCAGTGGAATATCCCGACGACGATCATCCGTATCTTCTCGACCTATGGCCCCACCGGCGGCGCGCCCTACGACCGGATGAAGGCGATCGTGGAAGGCCGCGAGGTGGCTCTCTATCCAGATAAGCCGAACAACTATAACCCGATATTCGAGGACGACTATGTGGACCTGGGCATCAGGGCGATGGAGGTTGCGCGCACACCGGCCCTGACGGTGAACTGGTCAGGCAGCGAGACGGTGAGCGCGGAGGACTATTGCGAATATATCGGCAAGCTGGTGGGCAAGAAGCCGAAGATCGTGTACAACAATACCGCCTACTGGCCCATCTGGCCTGACACAACACTCATGCACCAAGTGCTCGGCAGAACAAAGGTCCATTGGCAAGACGGCTTCAAACGCATGGTGCAAGCGGCATATCCTGAGATGAAACTGAACGATGCGCCTTAGGAACAGGCGATTGGTGCATCATGCGCATCGTGCTATGCTCCCGAACGCAGGAAATCGAAGGTCTGAGGTAGATCCATGATCTCTCTCCAGTCGTACGCGCTTCAGGGAAAAACAGCCATCGTCACCGGCGCAGGACAGGGCATCGGCAAGGGAATCGCGGAGGCGCTGGCAAGCCTGGGCGCACGCGTCGTTATCGCCGAGATGAACGCGGCAACGTGCAAAAAGACGGCTGACGAGATCAAGGCGAAGGGCCAGCGCGCGCTCGGCGTTGTGACCGATGTGATGAACGCCGCCTCGGTGGAGAAGATGGTGGAGGCCGCGGTGAAAGAGTTCGGCCAAATCGACATCCTGGTGAACAATGCCGGCGGCATGGGCAAGACCAGGCCGAAGCCCCTTGTCGAGATGACGGAAGAGGATTGGGACTTCAACTATGCGCTGAATGCCAAGGCGCACTACATCACTATCCATGCCGTCGCGCCTGTGATGATTAAACAGGGCAAGGGCGGCGCCATCGTCAACATCGCCTCCATCGGCGGGAGCATAGGCCACGAAAACCTGACCCCATACGGCGCAGCAAAGGCCAGCCTCATCAATATGACGGCCGCAGTCGCAGGGGAGCTTGGCCCCCACGGCATCCGGGTGAACGCCGTCTCCCCAGGGACCATCGTCACGCCGCTCACCCAGGCCGCCGAGCCGCTGCGCCAAGGCTTTACACAAAAGACTGCCGACATGACGCCGTTGAGACGCCTCGGCAACCCGGACGACATCGCAGGGGCAGTCGCCTTTCTATGCTCGCCCGCAGCCGGCTTCATCACAGCCATCAACATGCTGGTGGATGGCGGGCGCTTGGGATGCGCGCGCATCCCTATGAATCCGGTGTTCTGAAGCTGCCCTTGTCATCCTGAGGAGTCCTCGACGAAGGAACTACTCCATCTTCAAAGGACGATTGATTTAGTAGACCCGTTCGCTCTCTGATGAGTACATCAGAGGCGCTCAGGGTGACATTCAGGAGCGGGGCCGCGAGACCGTCACCGTCGCGGGCATAACAGTCCAGGCCTGGGTGCGCATCACTGCCGCAATCTCCACGAACTCCTCGTTCCCCTGGACGTAGCGCTTCGTCACCGCGCCTTCGATGCGTATCGTGTCGCCTGGGTGAAGGAGCGAGCCTACCGGGCCATCGATCTTGCGAAGGTCGTAGTCAGGGCCGGTCCAGTCGTCCGTGAAGCGGTTGAAGAGGGCGAGGAGAAAGAGCAGGCTGCTGTACATCGAGACAACGCCGCCGTGGGCGCGCACGTGCTCGTTATCGACATGGTAGATATTCCAGTCGCGCATGGCGGACGCGGCGCGAAAGAGCATCAGGGGCGTGTTGTGGAAGACAAGCGGCTGCATAGGCTTTTCCCCAGGCAGATGTGGCGGCAGTTTGTAGCCTGACAGGTCGTCGTAGATGCCGGGCAGAAAACCGTGGAGGAGCTTTTCCGGCGGACGCGCGCCGGCCTCATAGATGAATGTCTTGATACGGTTCGTCGCGACAAGTTCGTTGTTTTGATTGCGCCACTCCATCTGCTGTTCGACGCCGTAGCCGTCGCCGACGCCCGTGGGCTTCGGCCCCTCGATGGCGATGATGCGGGAACGGTTGCGCAGGCGGTCGCCGAGCTTCACGGGCTTGTGGAACTCAGGGTTCAAATAGCGCGCCACAGCCCCGCCTAATTTATACGTCTGCCGGAGGTACATGTAGGGGTTCAGTGGAGAAGTCTTCGCGGCCGAGGGCGGCGGCAATGCGCCAGGGGGACGCCACCCGAAGGGCATGGTGAGGGCCATCATGGCGGTAGCCGGGGCGATACGAACGCCGTGGCGGCTCTTTGCGGCGAAGGCATCGTCTGTGTAGAGAGGGTTTGAGTCCTGCAAGACCTCGGCCCAGTGGTCAAGGAACATGCGGTCCAGGACGACTTGCCCGATGTTCTCCGGGCCCCAGGTGCCTATGGTGGCGGCGACTTCAGGCGGCAGCGCTTTCGGGAGATCCATCGCATCCTCCAGGCGTGGGAAGTGCAGGCATTATACCGGGTGCAATAGGCAGGCAAGCCATTCCATATGCACCGTTTGACTCCCGGCAGGGGCGTTGCTACACTCGCCACCGCTTCCCGATTCAAACCGGGCATCTCACTCGATACATGACGGCGAGGTTGTTGCATCAAAGGAGCCCTTCGTGAAAGAAAGTCCCATCGGCATCATCGGCGCGGGAACCATGGGGGCGGGCATCGCGCAAATCACCGCCCAGGCCGGCAAGCAGGTCCTCCTGAGCGATGTCTCCATCGACCGGGCAAACGCGGCCATCGCTGGCATCAAAAGCCGCCTGGCGAAGCGGGTCGCCGATCAGAAGATGACGCAACAAGATCTGGACAAGACGCTGGCAAACCTCAAGGCTGTGCCCGGCCTCTCGAGCTTGAAGGACTGCCCAATCATCGTTGAGGTGGTCTTCGAAGAGTTCGAGGTGAAGAAGAAGACCTATGCCGAGCTTGCGCCCTTTCTCACCGCCGACACGCTGCTCTGCACGAACACCTCCACCATCGCGATCACAAAGCTGGCGACAGCCGTGAAGCACCCCGAGCGATTCGTCGGCACGCACTACTTCAACCCGGTGCCAGCGATGCGCCTTGTGGAAGTCATCAAGGGGTTCAAGACAGGCCAGGCGGCGGTCGATGAAGCATTGGCCTTTTGCAAAGCCATCGGCAAGACGCCGGTCGTCGTGAAAGACTCGCCAGCCTTCATCGTGAATCGTATCCTTGGCCCGATGCTCAACGAGGCCTGTTTCCTTCTGATGGAGGGCGTGGCAACCAAGGAAGACATCGATGCGGCGATGAAGCTTGGCGCGAACCACCCCATGGGGCCGTTCGAACTGGCCGACCTCATCGGCCTCGACATCTGTCTGCATGAGATCGAGCTGATGTACGAGCAGTTCGCCGACTCGAAGTACCGGCCGGCAAACCTGCTGAAGCAGATGGTGATGGCCGGCCACCTGGGGCGCAAGACAGGCAAGGGCTTTTACGACTACACGGGGAAAAGCTGACCGTGTTCCGCATCGGCAAGCTATACCACGTCATCCACATCGTCTCAGACATCGACGCCGCCGAGCGGTGGTACAGCGATGTCTTTTCGCCGGATTGGTTCCAGCCGAAGGCCTACTCGCCTATAGAGATGCGCGACGCGACGCTGGGGCTCATCGGCGATTTTGTCATCGAGCCGATGATGATGGCGCATGTGCCTGGGGCAGAGGAGCGCCCGACGGGACGGTTCTACAAACGCTTCGGCCAGCATCTGCACTCCATCGCCTATTTCGTCGATGATCACCAGTCGCTCTACGAACGCTTCAAGCAGAACAACGTGCGTATCGTGGGAAGCGCCGGCGCAGGCACCGACAAAGCGCCGCATGGAGGCGCATTTTTCACGCACCCGCGCGACACCTATTGCCAGTTCGAGATGATGGACGGCGCGCGCACGGAGCGCGATCCCCGCTTCGCTAAAGGATGGTCGCCGGGCTTTTGGCGCGACAGGCACCCCCTGGGGATAGAGATGGCCTCCCATGTGACCGTCCTGGTGAAAGACGTGGTGAAGGCCAAGGCCTTCTTCACCGGCGTTATGAATGCCCCGCTCCTTTTTGAAGAGGAGTCGGCGGCGACCCAGTGCAAGAGCGCATACGTGCTGCTCGGGGAGCAGACCGTTGTGGAGCTGGCGATGCCGCTTACCAAGGACTCGCCGGCAGGACAGGACTTGGAGAAGAACGGGGAAATCGTTCATGCCGTTACCTGGCGAGTGAAGGACCTGGAGAAGGCGCACCAGCATCTCTCCAGCAAACGTCTTCGCACGCACCACCTTGGGAAAGAGCACCTTATCATCGACCCGGCAGACGCCTTTGGCGCAGTGCTGGGCTTCACATCGCGCCGCCTGCCAAACGACCCCAGGAAGCCGCTGCCATGAAACTGCAGGGGCGCGTCGCGATCATCACCGGCGGCGCGTCGGGCATCGGCAGGGCAACGGCGGAGCTGTTCGCACGCGAGGGGGCAGACATCGCCATCTTCGACATCTGGCAGCCAGGCGGCGAAGAAGTCGCGGCCGAGGTGCGCAAACTTGGGCGAAAGGCGCTGGCTGTCAGGTGTGACGTCTCCTCGGAGGCGCAGGTAGAGGCCGGGGTGCGCAAGGTCGTTGAGACGTTCGGCAAGATCGACATCTTGTTCAACAATGCCGGAGGCGGCGTAAGCCCTGACGCCCCTCCGCAGGTACGCGGCTCCACGCCCATCGACCAGATGAGCGAGGCGGAGTGGGACAAGGTCGTGGATAGCCATTTGAAGGGATGTTTCCTCTGCTCGAAGCATGTCGTACGTCAGATGAAAAGACAGGGCGCAGGCGGCGCAATCGTGAACACATCAGCAGTGGCCGGGCTTGTGGGCGTCCGGTTCCAGCACGCCTACGGCGCCGCGAAGCACGGCATCGTGGGGCTCACGAAGGAGATGGCGTTGGAGCTGGTGGACGACAATATCCGCGTCAACGCCATCGCGCCCGGGGCCACGGTCACCAACATGCTGCGGCAGAACAACAAAGACGTTCCCCAAGCGACGCTCGATGGCCTCAAGCAGCGCTATCCCATGAAGCGCGCAGCGCAGCCGGAAGAGATCGCCAAGGGCGTGCTCTTCCTGGCGTCAGACGACGCCTCCTTCGTGACGGGCACGGTGCTCAGCATCGATGGCGGGCTTGTGGCGGGATAGCCCAAGCGGGCGCTCCGGTGCAACACACGGAGTGAGGACACATGCTCCCGATTGGATCGGGATGAGGACATCTGCGCCCCTACTGTTGATGCTGTCGCGCTTTCTTGTTGCTCCTTGTAGTTTGGTATTTACGTCACGGGGATGGAGGGTACTGGCGGTCGGACAGCGGTCCTTTCGCGAAAGGACTTTCCAGGTGGTGGTGCGAGAATGTAGCGCCATTCCCAGAGGGAAGGACGGGGTCGCATCCGAAGATGCGCTGGCCCACGTTCCCCAGGCGACTAACGTCAGCCTGCCAATCTCGCATGTGAGCCTACGGGTATTCGTAGTGGGCTGGGCTTAGCCCGGCCCCTACGTTCGGAATGTGATTCCGAGTCCATCATCGTGACCCGCTGGGCGCGAGATGAACGTGCGGGTGTGCAGCCCGCCCTATGGATCGATCCTCCTTTGCCTGCGCCGTTTGTTTGGTGCGCCGGTTATGCCTCTGGGCCCAGAGGAGCCGACGCACTTTAGACCGCCTGTACCCTTCAATGTATAGTATGACTAGCGTTGTCAAGGGGGAAGGAGGAGAAGAGATTAGCCACAGATGGCACAGATGACACAGATTTGGTGAGGGTAGAAGAAGGAACGTAGGAAGTCAGGAACTTATGGAAGAGGGGGTAATGAAAGTTTATCAGGAAAGAGGGCGTGCGCGCCTCAGAGCAAGCTTGTCACGCCGCGACAAAAACTCTCTTATGAGGGCAAATAGCTTCCGCCGTTGACGTGCATGACTATGCCAGTGACGCGGTCGCTGTAGGGGCCGACGAGGTAAAGCATCGCGCCAGCGATCTCTTCAGGGGTGACTTCGCGAAAGGGGCGGACGAGCTGGCCTTCGCGGGCAATGGCTTTTTCGCGCCACTCGGTGGTCTCGTTGATGCCGGAGACGAGGCCCATGCCGCCGCCGTGGACGAGCCCGGGGGCGATGCAATTGACGGTGATGCCGTAGCGTCCGACTTCCATCGCGATGGCGCGGGAAAAGCCGACGATGCCGGCCTTGGCGGCAGCATAGTCGGCGAGGCCAAGGTTGGTGGGCTTATAGGCGACGCGGGAGACGGTGCAGACGATACGACCCCAGTTTTCTTTCTTCATATGCGGGATGACGGCCTGGGAGCAGAGGAAGGCTCCTTTCAGGTGGACGGCGAGAGCGCGATCCCAGGCTTCCTCCGAGATTTCCTCGACGAACTTGGCGCTGGGGTTGAGGCCGGCGTGGTTCAGCAAGATGCTTACTTTTCCGAAGCGCTTCACTGTTTCGGCGACCATGTGCTGGACATCGGTCTTCTTGGAGACGTCGGTTTGGATGGCGATGGCTTTGCCCCCAGCCTGTTCGATGGCCTTGACGGTTTCGGCGCCGCGCTGGGGGTCGAGATCGGCGATGACGACGGTGGCGCCTTCTTTCGCTAAGGCCATGGAAAGGGCACGACCCATGCCAGGGCCGCCTCCGGCGGTGACGATCGCGATTTTGCCGTCTAGGGTTGGCATAGCGTTAGACCCCCGGGCGCGCGGCTGGTATATCAGGACGAAAAGCGATCACGAAGAGCGGACTCCCTCGGGGGCTTTGCCTCAACAGATACGTGGCCTGCCTTTGCAGGCAACGGGAACCGTCACCCTCTCCTCTCGCTATCGCGAGGTCCTCTCCCATCAAGGGAGAGGAGGAGAAAAGCCTACCGACATAGGTGTGTACTGCCAGAGCATAGCTCGTTCGAGAAGGCATGCATCTACGAGAATATGGAGATTCGAGGGGCATGCTAGAGGCCTTTGAAGAGGGGCTTGCGTTTTTCAAGGAAGGAGTTGATTCCTTCGGCGTAGTCTTCGGTGTCGCGGCAGATGCGATTGGCGGTGTTCTCGGCGGCGATCTGAGCAGCAAGGGTCCCATCGGCGCCGTTGATGAGATTCTGCTTCGCAAACTTCATGGCAACCGGCGGCAGGGAGGCGATAGTGCGCGCCATATCCATCGTCGCAGGCATCAGTTGGTCGTGGGGAACGACCTGGTTCACGAGGCCGATCTGCAAGGCCTCTTGGGCTGTGACGACCTTCGCGGTGAAGACAAGCTCGCAGGCTTTCGCCAGGCCGACGAGGCGCACGAGGTTGTAGGTGGAGCCGAACTCCGGGGTGAGGCCGACGCGAAGGAAGACGCCGCCAAGCTGGGCTTTCTCGGAGGCGATGCGGATATCGCAGGCGAGGGCAAGGGTGAAGCCGAAGCCGACGGCGGCACCGTTGATGGCGCACAAGATAGGCTTGCCTACCTGGCGCAACGAGATAGCAAAGGCAGAAGTCCCATCGTCGTGGGCGGCGGCCTGTTCGGCAGCGAAGGCCTTGCCCTTGGCCTTCAGCTCAGCCATGGAGTCCTTTAGGTATTCCATATCCGCGCCTGCCGAAAAGGCACGGCCCGCGCCAGTGAAGACGATGACGCGAACGGCAAGGTCTTTGTTCGCCATCAAGGAAGCCCCGGCTAGCTCTTCGAGGACGGCAGGCTTCACGGCATTCATGATGTCGGGGCGGTTGAGGGTAATGGTGGCAATGTGGTCCTTCGCCTCATACAAGATGTATTGAAATGCCATATGTCCTCCGGGAATCGTCGGGCCAGTATAGAGCTACTTGAACTTCGGCATAACCTTTTCGGCGAAGAGGCGCATGGACTTGCGCACCTTCTCGTAGGGGAGGCCGCCGAAG
>CAMAVV010000029.1 GCA_945861815.1 Thermoflexus hugenholtzii JAD2 | reverse complement strand
GGTGCTGCCTGAGGCCGGCTCGATAGCCTTGTAGTCGATGGCGTTCAACTCGATGCCGCGTCGCACAAGATACTTCGCCCAGACTTCTTTGAGCTGCTTCAGCTTGAACTCGTCGGCGGTGGCGAAGGTGAGGGTCTCCTTGTCGCGGTCGATGGAGAACTTGGTGTCTTTGAAATCGTAGCGCTCGCCAAGCTCACGCTTCACGCCATTGATGGCGTTATCGACCTCATCGAGATTCGTGCGCGACACGATGTCGAAAGATGGCATAGCGGATACCTCGCAAAGAGTCGACGGAGAGATGGCAGGAATATACTACCACGCCTGATTCGCAGGCTATGGGCGGAGCGTGGTGCTGTGCCACCGCTCGCTGTGGGGGACGTGGCGACGGGCAAGCAATGTGTAGATCGCCACCGCCGCAGGCAGGGAGATCGCGTAGACCAGGACGTCTTTGTTGCTCCCGAATCCCCATGCCGCCGCCAGCGCTCCGCTGAAGAGGGCCATGCTGCTGACAAGGGTGTTGCGGCTCAGCGCAAAGGTGACGATCGCCACGATGAGGCCGAGCCCTAAGGCGAAGGGCATGAGGGCCAGGAGGACGCCTGCTCCCGTGAGGACGCCACGGCCGCCTTTGAACCGGTAGAAGATAGGCCAGTTGTGGCCGATGACCGCTGCGGTGCCCGCTACGAATATCGCCCCAGGGCCGAAGAGCCATTGGGCGAGAAGCCCGGCAGCGACGCCTTTGCCAAAGTCCCCGGCTACGACGAGGAGCGCTGAGCGAGGGCCGTGTATCCAGAAGACCGACGATGCCCCGGCGCCATGCTGATGGAGATGCTCGACTTCCGCGTCATTCCTGGCGAGGAGATGGGCAAAGGAGATGGAGCCGAGCAGGTAGCCGGCGATGAGCGTTACGGCGACAGAGGTAAGGTTCACAGTGGGTATTCGTTCAGCGCGCAGCGCTTGGTGATGCGGCGCCATCGGCGGCGATGGCGGCTTGCATGGCGGCGACGGCGACTTCGATCTGCTGGTCGTCGGGCTTGGTGGTGGTGAGTTTTTGCATCATGAGTCCAGGATAGGTGAAGACCTTTCCGATGAAGCTATCGAGATGGGCGGCGTTGAAGCGGATTATCTCATAGCTGATGGCGGCGATGACGGGGATGAGGACGATGCGGGAGACGATGAGGAGCCAGAGATCGGGGCGGCCCAGGAAGGCGAAGAGGATGATGGCGACGACCATGACGGTGAGAAGGAAGGCAGTGCCGCAGCGCGGGTGCTCCTTCTTGTACTTCCGGATGTTGGAGATCTCCAGGGGTTCGCCGTGCTCGTTGCAGGCGATGGTCATGTGTTCGGCGGCGTGGTACATGAAGAGGCGCTTCATGTCCTTCATGCGCCCCATGAGCCAGATGTAGGCGATGAACATGGCGAAGCGGAGGACGCCTTCGAAGATATTCGCCGCGATGTCGTTCTCGAAGACGGAGTCGAAGGCGCGGCTGACGAGGAGGGGGATGATGAAGAAGATGCCGATGGCGAGGGCGAGGGAGACGAGGAGCATGGCGCCGGAGGCAAAGCCGGAGAGCTTGACCTCTTCCTTGGCGTCCTCTTCTTCCAGCGCGGCTTCGGCGGAGAACATGATGGCCTTGAGGCCGAGGGAGAGGGTTTCCGCGAGGACGATGACGCCGCGAACGAAGGGCAGCTTGCGCCACACGCCGGTGAAGAGCTTGGGCAGAGGCTCGGCGAGATTCTTCATCATGCCGTTGGGACGCCGCACGGCGACGGTGACGTGGGTGCGCCCGCGGATCATGACGCCTTCGATGACGGCCTGGCCGCCGTAGTTGAACTTTGGCTCTTTGGCTGTCTGGGCGGCGGAACAGAGGAGGCTCCCCATGTGACGGGAGCCTCTGAGGTACTGAGGCATATGCCTACTTGATGCCGTAGCGCTTCTTGAAGCGGTCGACGCGGCCTTCGGTATCGAGGATGCGCTGCTCACCGGTGTAGAAGGGGTGGCAGTTGGAGCAGACCTCAATCTTGAGGAGGGAGGTGGTGGAACGGGTCATCCACGTATGGCCGCAGGCGCATTTCACCTGGGCGGCGACGTATTTGGGATGGATATCGGCTTTCACTTGGCTGCTCCCCCGCTTGCGGGCACGATGTTTGCGCGCTTGCGGAACTTGGTCGCCTGGTCGAACTTGACCGTGCCGTTGACGCGCGCCCAGAGGCTGTGGTCTTTGCCGAGGCCGACGTTGAGGCCGGGCTTGATGACGGTGCCGCGCTGGCGCACGATGATGCTGCCTGCCGTGACGACCTGTCCGGCGAAGACCTTGACGCCGAGGCGCTGGCCTGCGCTATTGCGCCCGTTTGTGCTGGTGCCGCCGCCCTTTTTGTGCGCCATCGGTTACTTCTTTTCCTTCGCCTTGACGGCTACCATCAACGCCGCGCCGCCAACCTCGATGCTCTGGATGGCGATGCGCGCGAAGGGCTGCCGATGGCCGACTTTGCGGCGATAGCGGGTCTTGCGCTTCATCTTATAGACAAGGACCTTATCGGCCTTGCCGTGGCTTTCGATCTTCGCCACGACCTTTGCGCCGTTGACGTAGGGCTTACCCACGGTGACGTCGCCATTGTCGCTGACCAGGAGAACCTGGTCGATATTGAGCGTGTCGCCCGGCTCCTTTTCGTCGATGAGTTCGACGTTCAGGGTGTCGCCAGGGGCAACGCGATACTGTTTATTGCCAGACCGGATGATTGCATAGGTAGACATAGGTAGGCCTCACACGAAAGGGAATTATACCGTTTTGCCTTGTGGAGTGTCAACGATAACAGGAGTGGGGCGAGGGGAGGGAACGGTTTAGCCACAGATTGCACAGATGGGCACAGATTCGATGAGGGTTAAGAGGAGCAGGAAGCGAGGAGGCAAGGAAATCAGGAGCTGGGAAGAAGAGACCTCTCTCCCGGTGCAACTCCGATGCCGCTCCGATCCCGCATACGGAGTGAAGACACATACGGAGTGAGGACACACACGGGGCCGAGGATACGGCCTGAGGCAGATCTCGGCGGACCTCGACCTATATGTCCCTCTCCCGGGCGAGTCCAAGTGCGTTGGCCTCTGGGAGAGGGAGGACGAAGGAACATAGGGAAACGGAGGTCGACCGGGAAGTGGGAAGGACAGGCGAGCGGATTGTGGCGTATGATTTTGCTATGGCTGTCACAGAGGCAACATGGGCGAGAATCGTGGAAGAGATGGCAAAGCTGCCGGAGGGCGTTCGACGGCACATCGAAGAGGTGCGGCAGTGGTGTGTGGAGTTGGCGAAGGCGCACCATATAGATGTGGCGAAGGCGGAGCTGGCGGCGATTGCCCATGACGTCTGCCGGACAGTCAAAGCAGGCGACCTGCTGGCGATGGCGAGGGAGTACGGCATCCCTGTCACGAATCTGGAGGAGGCCTTCCCTGTCTTCCTGCATGGGCCAGTGGGCGCGCAGGCGCTGAAGCGAAGGTACGCCTTAGCCGATGAAGAGATTCTGAACGCCATCGCATGCCACACCATGGGCCGCGCTGGCATGACTCCCCTGGATAAGGCGCTCTTCCTGGCGGACAAGCTCGACCCATCGAAGGTATCGCGCTACCCCTTTATCGCCGAGGTGGGGCGGCTGGCGAAGGGCGACCTGGATGCGGCGATGGTCTGCTTTGTGGACCACCAAGTGAAGGCCTTCCTCGACCAAGGCGACCTGGTGCACCCGGCGATGCTGGCGGCGCGGAACGAGGCTATCCTGGCAAAAAGAAAGCAGCCGTAATCGCGGCTGCCGTCTCTGTTGCCGTGGAGGAATCGCTGCCTGCGAATCGCGAGACGACTGCGCCCAGGAAGACGAAGCGGATCAGTGCCCCCGGCAAGACAAACATGAGCGCGCGCGTCGGCGTTCCCCCAACGATTTTGTAGACGGCGTGGGTCATGGTGACAACGAGCCAGACAAGGGAGCCGACGCCGACAAAGAAGGCAAGGAAGACGTTGAAGGAGAAGATGAGGAAGATACCGGGGGCGATGGAGAAGGCAAGCACCGTCATGAGCTGCTGACTGGTGACCCTGCGCCCGCTGGCATCGAGGGCGAAACGGCTGAAGACGAGGGCGCATCCAGCCTGGAGGAGCCATGAGCCGGGGACAACCAGGAGGGAACGGATAACGGTTGAGCTGAAGGTAACGTCGCTATTGCCGAGGTTGAGGGAGTAGGCGCTGAGTGCGCCGATGAGTGTGGCGACGGCGACGACGATGACGACGGTGATGGCCTGGGCGCCGCCGTAGGGGTCACGAAGGACCTCCTCGTAGACGTTTCCATCGAGTTTGATGACGCGAAGCATTCGCTTAAAGAGCACGTGTCAGCCTCCGGGGGAAGATTGTACGGCCCCAGGCACTGTGTGTTCAATCGTTTCTGTCATTGCGGACTTGCCAAGGGGGTCAGGGAATTGCGGCCGGAGTCGACCTGCAAAACGACCTAACCCCTAACCTCCCGATGATGAATCGGGATCTCGGCAGACCTCGACCTTCTACAGAGTGGAGCTAAAAGGAAGGGGCATTTCGTTTGTTTGCATGTGTCGCGGCTGCCGTTGAAGAACCTTGTGTGCCCAGGAGCATAAGTTGCAGTTGCTCCATCCGCCTATGCCGTACTCTTCGACAGGGTGACAAAGAGCCGGGGCGGGTGTGTTCAACAGGCGGGATGGGCTCTCCGGTGCAACTCCGATGCGGCTCCGATGCCGCATACGGAGTGAGGACACATACGGAGTGAAGACACACACGGAGTCCTTCAGAAAGGATAGCCTGTCCCCTACGTGGAGGAGGAACGTCGCCGTACATCTGGAGGCGGAGGGGGCTTGACGAGTTTAGAACGCCTGTGCTAGTATCGAAACATTCATTAGAACGTGCGTTCGGATTGCAGAAGAGGCAACTTGATTTGAAGGAGCACAGGGATGTCAACAAAAGTAGAGGTGAGGCAGTTCCAAGAGGTCGTTGAGCGGGTGCAGGCGGAGCGGGCGCGGATGGCAGCGGTGGCGGACAGACCGTACTACGCGAGGCAGACGGCAGTCGTCGTACAGGCAAGGCCGTCGCGGATGTTCAGCCTGGTGCAGCGCGTGGGCATGCGGGGGGTTTATCCCCGGCGGAAGCAGCCGCTGCCCGGCAGGTCGTATGTCGCGGGCCTGGCGGTTTCCGGTCCGCAAACTGAGTCGAACTCCTATTCTCTTTTCCCTGGCGAGCGCAGCGAACTGCTGACGCTCACTATTGCCGAAGTGGATGCGGGCGCGCCGAGGCCCTCGATGCGGGTGGTGCATCACGTGCAGTGGAGTGGCAAGCTGGAAGATACGCGCCTCTCCACGCTGGTCAAGGTTCACCTGGAGCCGTGGCGGCTGAGCCGCATCGTCGCCGGCATGCCGTCGCTGGCGGCGGCGGCGGAGCATATCGAGGGGGACAGCGCGCCGAGCGACGGGCGCATCGAAGTGACGGGACTCTACGGCCGCCTGCGCACCGACCTGTGCGCGCGCCTTCTCAATGCGATCGACGGCGGGCTGGTGAAGGTCTATGCCCAAGACGGGTCGCGAGAGGCGACGGATTTCTGGGCGCAGGTGGTGCGCGCGCAGATGCGCGTTCGCCAAGATGGCAGCCGGGATTTCACCGCCGACAGCGCGTCCGGTGAAGAAGGATATCTCCTCAGTTTGGCTTTGACGCTGGAGGCGGCCCGGGGGATCTATCTCGCCGCCATCTCTGCGTAGGCACGCAGCAACGTATCGGATTGCAGTTGAATACAAAGATTCTGAAAGGACACACACATGGCACGGAACGGTTCCACGCTCGATCATCTGCCTGAATTCATCACCTATAAAGATGCGGGCTGCGACATGCACCCATCATGCCTTACATGCCCTCTGCCGCGCTGCCGCTATGACGAGCCGGGGTGGCTTTTGAAAGAGGAGCGGACGACGCGCAATACTGAGATATTGAAGTTCCGAGTTGCCGCCCAGGTCTCCGTGGATGACCTGGCGAATCGCTTTGGCGTGAGCGTGCGCACGGTGCACCGCATCTTGCAGCAGGCCGCACCCGAACGCCACGCGATGGCATCGTAACGGTAGGAGCCTTCTTCGCTCGGCTCGGCCCGATCTGCCCCGTCGGGCTACGTAGAGCGAGTCATAGTCGTCGCGCGCCTCTCTCCTTTCCTGGTGAGGAATCCTGGAAGGGGCGCGCGGCGGCTATCTTTTTTGCGCTTTGCGCCGGGACGCCCTTACGTTTTTGCGGTCTGGCGTTTTGCCATGTAGCGCTGGCGCGCGTGGTCGGGGATGACGTAGAGGAGCGGGACCATGAGGACCAGGATGACGCCCAAGCCCAGGAAGATGTAGCGCATCCCGACGGCTTCATCGCCGAAGCGGCTGAGCACCAGTGGTATCGATGCCGTGCCGATGACGCCGCCGCTGAGCCGGAACATGCCTCGCAGTCCGGAGGCCGCGCCGATCTGGCCGGGGGCGAGATCGAGGATGGCGTTGTTTGACGCAGGGTTACTGAAGCCTATGCCTATGCCGCTGACCATGAAGACGAGCCCGAGGAGTGCCGCGTTCGGCATCTCGAAGGAGCCGAGCCGGACATCCTTCAGGCCGAGGCTGAGGAGGAAGAGGCCAGCGGCGATGAGGAGCGTGCCGGAGACCATAGGCCGCCGATAGCCGCGCTTGATGAGGAAGAGGCTGCAGAAGAGCGAAGCGAGGATCGTGAAGACAGAGTAGGGCGTGAGGGCAAGTCCGTTCTTCCCGGGGGAGAGGCCAAAGGCGACCGTGGCGTAGTAGGGAAGGAAGGCAGGGATGGCGAGGGAGGCGATGCCAAAGACGACGTTGTACATGTTGATGGCGGCGAAAGCAGGCTGTCGCAGCAGATCGAGTTTCAGGAATGGGGCACTGGTGCGGTGCTCGTGCCAGACGAAAGCACCGAGGAAGGCCGCGCTGAGGGTGAAGAAGAGCGGGACTGTCCAGGGGAGAGCGCCTGTGCTATTAGCAAGGTTGGTGAGGCCGTAGAGGAGAAGTGTGAGACCGCCGGCGAAGAGTCCGGCACCCGTGAGATCGAGCTTGCTCCTGGCCTTTTTCGCGGCGTCGGGAAGAACCGTTGACGCGCCCGCGATGAGGGCCAGGCAGATGGGGACGTTGACGAAAAAGATCCATCGCCAGGAGAAGTGGGTGAGGATGAGGCCGCCCAAGTTGGGTCCGACGATGGCGCCGATGGGGACGACGCTCGAGAGGAGACCGACGGCGGTGGAGCGCTTCTCGCCGAAAGCGTCGCTGACGATGGCGGTGGCGGAGGGTTGGAAGAATGCGCCAGCGAGGCCTTGGATTATCCGAAAACCGATGAGGACGCCGATGTTCGGCGAGAGACCGGCGGCGATGGTGCACATGGTGAAGACGATCAGGGCGGCGATGAAGACGCGCTTGCGGCCCCAGTCGTCGCTCAGCTTGCCAGCCAGGGGCATCATGACGGTTTGGGCGAGTTGGTAGGCGGTGATCGTCCAGCCGATGGAGGCGAGGGACGTGCCGAGGTCGGCGCGCATCGTGGGCAGGCCGATGGCGACGATAGAGGAGTTGATGGCGGCGACGAGGAGGACGGGAGCGACGACGGCGAAGATGATGAAAGGCCGCCGCAGGGGCTGGGTCATGATGCGCTCACCGGACAGTGCATAGCTGATGGATTATCGGCCTGGGGGGAATGGCAGTCAATCGAGCGGGGCAGGCGTGGGTGAAAATCCTGAGACGCGGCGCAAGGGTTTGTTTTGTTCCCCCTCACCTCTCGGTCCCGATGCGGAATCGGGATCGAGGTCGCTTCGGCAGACTCAGCGCAAGCTCTCTCCCTTGATGGCGAGGAACAAGAGAGAAGGATTTGGAACGTGCGTCACTGAGCAATCGCGCGGGGCCGCCTGAGTCGGGTATACTTGCGCGAGCCTTATCGCAGGCGATACCAGGGGGCGATCCGCGCACGTGGGCATCTTCTACGAACATTTGCTGCGCCCTGCGCTGCACCGGTTGGACCCGGAGACGAGCCACCGGGTGACGCTGGCCTTTCTGCGTCGCGTTCAATGGCTTCCGCTTACCTATCGCATCGCCCGCCGCCTCTATGCTTACAACGACCCGCGCCTTGCGTTCACGTGGAAGGGACTTTCCTTCCCCAGCCCCGTGGGCCTGGCGGCGGGCGCAGATAAAAATGGCGAAGCGCCCCGGATGTTCGAGGCGATCGGGATGGGGTTTGTGGAGATCGGCACGGTGACGCCAGTGGCGCAGCCGGGAAATCCGAAACCGAGGGTCTTCCGCCTGAAAGAGGCGCAGTCGCTGGTGAACCGGCTGGGCTTTCCGAGCCAGGGTGCGATGAAGGTGAGCGCAAACCTTTCGCGGTATCGAAAGCGGCGCGCGCCCCTGGGAATCAACATCGGCAAGAATGCCGCGACGCCGCTGGAGCGCGCCGCGACGGACTATGAGAACTGCCTGGAATCGCTGTATGCGCACGGCGACTATTTCGTGATCAACGTCAGCTCGCCGAATACATCGGGACTGACGTCGCTCCAGGGGTCGCAAACGTTGAAGGAGCTTGCGGCGCGGCTGATCGCAGTGCGAGCGAGGGTGGCGCAAGGGAAGGCGCCCAAGCCGCTGTTCGTGAAGATTTCCCCGGACCTTACGCAAGAGCAGCTTGCCGATGCGGTGCGCGCGTGCGTCGAGAGCGGCATCGACGGCATCATCGCGACGAACACGACGACGGACAAGACGCTGCGGCCAGCGCGCGCACAATCGTGGGAGGGCGGCTTGAGCGGACGGCTCTTGCACACGCGGTCGCTGGAGACGGTGGCCGCAGTGCGAAAACTTGCGCCGAAAGACTTTTTCATCATCGGCGCAGGGGGCATCTTCGATGGCGACGATGCCTGGGCGATGATGCAGGCAGGAGCGAATGCGGTGCAATTGTATACGGGGATAGTCTATCGCGGGCCAGGGGTCGTGAAGGAAATCAACCGGGCGCTGGCGCAGAAGATGGGCGCGGGCGCGAGGGCAACGCTATGAAGGCTTCAGCACAGTTGGAAACGCTTGTCCCTTCCGGGTGGAAGGACTATGAATTGCTCGATAGCGGCAACGGCCAGAAGCTGGAGCGCTTCGGCCAGCACACGTTCGTGAGGCCGGAGGCGCAGGCGATATGGAAGCCTGGCCTGCCGCAGAAGGCGTGGGACGAGGCGGCCGGAACGTTTTGCGGCACGGAAGATGCAGGGAGCAGGTGGGTTTTCACGAAGGAATTGGAGCCGCGCTGGCCGATGAGCTATAAGAACCTGAAATTTTGGGCGCAGCCGACGTCGTTCCGGCATATGGGAGTCTTCCCGGAGCAGGCGAGCCACTGGGAGTGGATGACGGCGTTGATCGAGGGGGCGAAGCGGCCATTGCAGGTGCTGAACCTCTTCGCGTACACGGGGCTTGCGACGCTGGCGGCCTCGGCGGCAGGGGCGAAGGTGACACACGTCGACGCATCGAAGAAAGTCGTGCACTGGGCGTCGGAGAACCAACGGCTCTCGGGGCTGGAGGAGCGTCCCGTGCGGTGGATCGTGGACGATGCGATCAAGTTCGTGCAGCGCGAAGGCAGACGCGGCGTGAAGTACGACGGCTTTATCATCGACCCGCCGAAGTACGGGCGCGGGCCTGAGGGAGAGTTGTGGGAGTTGGAGACGTCGCTGGCGAGCCTCTTGGCAGAGTGTCGCGCCAGTGCGAGCGATAGGCCGCTATTCCTTATATTGACGTGCTATGCAGTGCAGCTCTCTCCCATCAGCCTGCGAAACATCGTCGAGCAGACGATGGAGGGAAAAGGCGGACAGGTAACGGCAGGAGAGCTGGCGAATGTAGAGCGAAGCAAGGGGCGGCTCTTGCCGACGGCGATGTATGCGCGGTGGGCGGGGTGATTAGAGAGGGAAGCGGGGACTTAGGCAGTCAGGAACGTAGGGAAAAAGAAAGGAACAGGGAAAAGGGAAGTTGGAGACCTCTCTCCCGATGCGGCTCCGATGCGGCCCCGGTGGGGCACGCGGGGTGCAGACACATACGGAGTGATGACACATACGGGATCTCGGCAGCCTTCGACCTTAGTCCCTCTCCTGAGAAGAGAGGGAGATAGGAAGGAAGATTGACCTAACCCTCGGTCCCTTCCCTGAGAAGGAAGGGAAGTAAGAGGGAGAGGAGCAGGAAGACCTTCGAGGAGGCGGAGATGAGTGAAGAGGCGCTGAAGTTTGGCATCGTGACGCCGATAGTGACGCATCTGCCGGGGAGGCATGCGAAGTGGGAGCTAACCGGCGGGCCGGCGGAGTTGCGTCAGATCGCCATCACGGCTGACCGGTGCGGCTTTTACCACCTGACGTGCAGCGAGCACGTCGGCATCCCGACGGAGGTGGGGAAAGTGCGCGGCTTCCGATACTACGACCCGCTGGCGACCTTCGGGTATATGGCGGCGGTGACTCGAAAGATCCGGTTCGCGACGCACGTCTTGGTGCTGCCCTACCATCATCCCCTGGCTGTGGCGAAGCGCTATGGCACTCTGGACAAGATGTCGGAGGGGCGCGTCATTCTGGGCATCGGCGTCGGCAGTTTGAAGCAGGAGTTCGAACTGCTTGGGGCGGAGTTCGAGCGTCGCGGGGAGATTTACACCGAGGCCTTGCAGGCGCTGCGAGAGTCGTTCGGCAAGCAGAAGCCGGTGTTCAAGGGGAAGTTTTACCAGTACGACGATTTTATAATCGAACCGCACGGCGTCCAGGAGCACATACCCATTTGGATCGGAGGGCGCACGAAGCTCTCGCTGAAGCGGGGGCTTGTCTCGGCTGACGGCTGGGACCCGTTCGGGTTCAGCCTGGAGATGGTGAGCGAGCTGTTGCCGCAGGCGAAGCAGTGGCCTGAGTGGAAGTCGCGGAAGGAGCCGTTCGACGTAGTGCTTGGGCCGGAACCGGTGTACGACGTGGCGACGCCGAGCGGCATTGCAAGCGTCACAGACCAGGTAGAGAGCTATCGCAAGGCGGGGGCGACGATCCTGAATATGTATTTCAGGTCGAACTCGCTGGAGCATTATTTGGAGCAGTTGGAGATATTTCGGGATAAGGTTGCGCCGAAGTTTTCGTAAGGACGCGAGGGAGACGTGGCTGAGCGCGAGATGATATTTGGCCTGGTGACGCCGATCGCGACGCATCTGACGCGACGGCATCAGCCGTGGGAGCTGGAGAGCGGCCCCAGGGAGCTGCGGCAGATTGCGATCACCGCCGAGAGGGCGGGCATCAATCACATCTCGTGCAGCGAGCACGTCGGCATCCCGACGCACATCGTGCAGGCGCGCGGGCCGCGGTACTACGATCCCCTCGCGACCTTTGGCTACCTTGCGGCAGTGACGCGGCGGTTGAAGTTCCTCACCCATGTCGTCGTCTTGCCCTACCACCACCCGCTGGCAATAGCGAAGAGATACGGGACGCTGGACGTGATGTCGGGCGGGCGATTGATATTGGGAGTCGGCGTCGGGACGCTGAAAGAGGAGTTCGACCTGCTGGGTGTGGAGTTCGAGCACCGGGCGGAGCGGTATACGGAGGGACTCTTGGCGCTGCGCGCGGCGATGGGCAAGCAGCAGCCGGTCTTTCACGGGAAGTTCTACACCTTCGACGATTTCATCATCGACCCGCATGCAGTGCAGGAGCATGTGCCGATATGGCTTGGGGGCGATACAAGGATCTCGCTGCGGCGCGCGCTGGTGAGCGCGGACGGATGGGACACGCCCGGCGTGAATATCAAAAAGCTCAGCGCGATATTCGCCGAGGCGACGCAGTGGCCTGAGTGGAAGGCGCGGAAAGAGCCGATGGAGATCGTCATCATGGGGGATCCGAACTATGACATCTCAGAGCCGAGCGGCTTCAACGCGGTGGTGGACCAGATCGCGGCCTATCGGAAGGCAGGCGCGACGGGGATGAACTTTTATTTCAAGGCGAAGACGCTGGAGCATTATCTGGAGCAGCTCGAAATGTTCGGAAGCAAGATAGCGCCGAGGTTTCGGTGAGAGAATGCAAGAGATTTAGCCACTCCGGTGCGGC
>CAMAVV010000028.1 GCA_945861815.1 Thermoflexus hugenholtzii JAD2 | reverse complement strand
GAGCACGGAATGCCTCGGCGTGCTGGCAGGCACGGTGCGTCATTTCCCTGGCACCGTGAAGTCGCCGCATATGGGCTGGAACCAGGTGCGCCTGAAGGGGAACGAGCCTCTTTTTGAAGGCGTACCGAATGACACAAACTTCTACTTTGTCCACAGCTACTACGCCGAACCTGCCGACAAGAAGTTCGTCGCAGGCGAGACCGACTATGGCGTGACCTTTTGCAGCGTTTACGTGAAGGGCAACCTCGTCGCCACGCAGTTCCACCCGGAGAAGAGCGGCGACTTTGGGGTAAAGCTGTACGCGAACTTTGTCACGAACGTCGTAGGAGCGAGGTAGCGCCGTGCCCTTCGAGGTCATCCCCGCGATAGACATCCGGGGAGGGAAGGCTGTCCGGCTCTTCCAAGGGGACTTTGCCAAGGAGACGGTCTTCTCCGACGACCCTGTGAGCGTCGCGCGCCAGTGGCAAGAGGCAGGCGCGCCGCGCATCCATGTGGTGGACCTGGATGGGGCAAAGAGCGGTCAGCCCGTGAACACCGAGCTTATCAAGGCGATCGTTCGCGGCGTGGCGACGCCCGTCCAGGTTGGCGGCGGCTTGCGCACCATCGAGGCGATGCGGACCCTACTCGATCTGGGTGTCTCGCGCGTCATTTTGGGCACCGCCGCCGCCGAAGAGCCGACCCTGGTGCAAGAGGCGGTACAGGCATTTGGCGAAGCCATCATCGTCGGCGTGGATGCGAAGGATGGCATCGTGGCAACGCACGGCTGGCGGCACGCGCAAAGCCTCACTGCGGTCAACCTCATCAAGTCGATGGAGTGGCTTGGCGTCAAGCGCTTCATTTATACCGATATCGCCCGCGACGGCGCGATGGCAGGGCCAAACGTCAAAGCCTTGCAAGAGCTGCTCGCCATCACCAAGGCCAAGCTCGTCGCCTCCGGCGGCGTCTCGTCCATCGAGCAGATGCGACAGCTCGCCTCGATGGGCATCGAGGGCGCCATCGTGGGGAAGGCCGTCTACACGGGAGAGGTGAAGTTAAAAGAGGCGGTGAGGGCCTTCAGCCACCCGCATGATGGGAAGGGACATCACGGCGAGGGAGGCCGCCATACGCACAAGTTCAGGCCGGAGCGCATGGCGCTCCTGACAGCGGCGGAGCGAAGAGAAAGTCTTGACCCAGAGAAGGTCTTTGCGCACTTGCCCCTGAAGGATAATCAGGCCGTCGCAGATGTTGGATGCGGGCCAGGCTATTTCACCGTGCCATTTGCCAAACGCCTCAGCAAAGGAAAGGTCTACGCCTTCGACGTCCAAGAGGAGATGCTGGAGGCTGCGCGGAAGACCGTCGCGGCGGCGGGAGTGAAGAACGTCGAGGTTGCGCAGTCGGCGGAGATGGAGCTGCCGCTAAAAGTAGGCAGCCTCGATGGGGTGTTCCTGGCATTTGTCTTCCATGAGGTCGAAGGGCCTCTGCCAGCTTACATGGCGATGCTGAAGGCCAAGGTGAAAGCGGGAGGGTGGGTGGCGATCCTGGACTGGAAGAAGGAGCCGATGGAGGATGGGCCACCGATGCACGAACGGCTCACGGAGGCGGAAGTGCGGAAGATAGGCGAGGAGGGCGGGCTGAGGTTTGTGCGCGAGGCGGCGGTCAATGCGAAGCAGTATTTGGTTTTGTTCAAGAAGGCATGATGCCAACGGTTCCCGCCGTCACGACTAGCGCTGAAGAGGGAGGGGAGAGTGAGTCACCCCCTCTTTAATTCTCCCCCATCGAGGGGGAGAAGAGACTTTCGGTCAACCATACATGTCTGAGGCGCTGCAGACGGCAGACCGGTCGCTGTGGCTTGTGGTACCCCTGGCGGTTGTCATCGGGGCGTTCTTGGGGATCGTCGGCGGGATGGTGGGGCTCGTCCTAGGCAATCTGCGCCTGCCTGCGGTCTATTTCCTCCTGGATTCAGCGCCCGTTGCCGCCGGGACCAACATCGGCATCAGCGGACTTTCGGCGCTTGGGGGCGCGTGGAGCCACATCCGCGAGGGCGCAGTGCACTGGGGCGTCTTTTGGGTGATGATGCCGACGACCTTCGCCGGGGCCTTTCTCGGCGGTTATCTGAACCACCACATCGATCCTGCTGTCCTTCTCGTTGTCTTTTCAATCGTCATCCTCTATGGAGGCGTCCTCTCCTTCGCCCAGGCACGGCAGGCTGCAAGGCCGAGGCCAGTGCAACCCGCCGCCGTGTACGAGCAGCATGCGCGGGTTCTTACGCCGAAACGCATCTCCCAGGAGGCGCTCATCGGCTTGATCGTCGGCATCTGCGGCGGGCTTGTGGGGCTGATCCTCGGCAGCCTGCGCATGCCGGCGATGCTCAAAGTCCTGCGCATGGAGCCACGCATCGCCATCGGGACGAACATGACCGTGGGCCTTGTGGCAGGCATCGCGGGAGTGGCAGGCCACCTTGTGGGAGGGAGCGTCGATTGGGCGCTGCTCGGCATCATGGGAACGGTGTCGGCGGTGGCGTCATACTACGGGGCAAAGCTCACAGGAAAGATGAAGCCCGCCACCCTGCTGAACGCCCTCGGGGTGGTATTATGTGTCGTAGCCGTCGCCATGTTCTGGCAGGCCATCGTGAAGTTCTAGCCCATGCTCACCAAACGCATCATCCCCTGTTTAGACGTTGACCGCGGGCGCGTCGTCAAAGGCGTCAGCTTTGTGAACCTGCGCGACGCCGGGGACCCGGCTGACCTTGCTGAGTTCTACAATCGCGAAGGGGCTGACGAGCTTGTCTTCCTCGACATCACAGCCAGCTCCGACAATCGCGGGACGATGGTTGACGTGGTGAAGCGCGTCTCGGCAAAGGTCTTCATCCCCCTCACCGTCGGCGGCGGCATACGCAGTGTGGACGACATGCGCGCGATGCTGGAGGCGGGAGCAGATAAGGTCTCCGTCAACTCAGCGGCGGTGCAGCGGCCAGCCCTCATCAGCGAAGGGGCGAAGCGTTTCGGGAACCAGTGCATCGTCCTGGCGATCGACGCAAAGCGCATCGACCCAAAGAAGCCTTCGGGAGTCAAAGGCGCACCGCCCATCAGCCCAGGGTCACGGTGGGAGGTCTACACCCACGGCGGGAGAAAGCCTACGGGCATCGACGCGGTGCGCTGGGCGAAGCTGGGCGCAGACCTGGGCGCAGGGGAGATCCTACTGACAAGCATGGATGAGGATGGACAGAAGAACGGGTATGACGTGGAGCTGACCCGCGCCATCTCAGAGGCCGTGAACGTCCCCGTCATCGCGAGCGGCGGCGCAGGGGAGATGGCGCACTTCTATGACGCCCTGATCACCGGCAAGGCCGATGCGGTACTGGCCGCGAGCGTCTTCCACTACGGCACGTTCCGCATCGGGGATGTAAAGAGCTACCTGGGGAGCCGCGGCCTGCCGGTGCGGACGCAAGAACCAACACGACAGCCGACGAAGGACGATACATCAGCGAAACCCAGCGCGCGTAAAGCGCAGGCCTAGCCGCTACCTCTTCTTCGCAGGCCGGAACTTGGGCACGGTCACGTCGTCGGAGAGCTTGACGAAGGCCACTTCAACCGGCATCCCAATCTTGATATCGCTGTTCTTGCAGTCCACAAGGTTTGTCTCCATCACAGGGCCTTCTTCCAGCTTCACGACGGTGAGGTTGTAGGGAACCTCGTTCGCCCAGGCCGGGTGATAGACGTAGTGCATCAGGGCGAAGTTGTAGACCTCGCCCTTGCCGCTGGCCTGCTGCCATGCAAGGTGCGGTGAGAGGCAGTCGTCGCAGTAGATGCGCACCGGATGGTGCCACGCCCCGCAGTCCTTGCAGCGCTGCATCATCAGCTTTCCATGCTTCGCGCCATCGAAGAAGGGGGCGGAGGCTTCATCTGGGACCGGGATAGGTTTCTGCGTGTGTTGTGTGGTCATGTTTTTGCTCCGGATGGCCCGTGGGGGCAAGCGGTTATTTTGCGAGAGGGCTGAGGACGAGGGTCGCATGGTGCTGCATCCAGCCGCCGTTGCCTGTCACTAAGACGACGTTGTGGTCTTTCACCTGGCGTTCGCCGCCCTGACCTCGCGCCTGTATGACTGCTTCGGAGAGGGGCGTGTGGCCGCGCATATAGTAGCCGGAGAGTTCGCCGCCGCCTGTGTTGGTCGGCAGTGAGCCACCTGGGCCAAGCTTCCCGTCGGCAACGAAGGCACCACCTTCGCCTTTGCCGCAAAAGCCGTAGTCCTCAAGAGCAATCAGGACGGTGATGGTGTAGCAATCGTAAATCTGAGCCACATCGACGTCCTCGACGGTGACGCCGGCCATGCGGAAGGCCGTGTCCTTGGAGCGCGCGCCTGGGGATTCGATGAAGTCGCCGGGCATGGCGCGGGTGTTGTCGCCGCGATGGGCCTGGCCCATGCCCCAGATGTAGGCGGGGGGCGGCCGCAGGGCGCGTGCCCGCTCAGCAGTGGTGACGATGACTGCGACACCGCCATTGGAGACGAGACAGCAATCGAGGAGGTGGAGAGGCTCGACGACGAAGCGCGATGCTTGGTGATCGGCAACGGTGATGGGCGAGCGCATCTGGGCCATAGGGTTCTTCATCGCCCACTGGCGCTGGGAGACGGCGATGGCGCCAAGCTGCTGGCTTGTGGTGCCGTAGAGGTGAGCGTGGCGCTGCATCGCAAGGGCGTACCAGGTGTTTGCGCCGAAGTACCCGTTGTGGAGCTTCATGCCGAGGATGCCCGGAGGCGTGGGCCGCTTGCCGCCGCCGAAGGAGGCGCCTGCGGAGACCTTGGAGTCGCGAAGAGGAGCATCGGCGAAGACGCAGGCGACGTAGTTGGCCATTCCGTTGGCGACGGCAAGCGCGGCGTACTGCACCATACTGGAGGCGGTTGAGCCCATGCCATCCATATAGGAGAAGAGGCGCAGGCCGCGCAGGCCCATCTGGTTCTGGATAAAGACGCTGGAATAGTCGTTGGAGCCGCCGGTGGAGTTGCCCATATAGACGAGAAGGCCGTCGAGCTCGTCTTTGGGCAGGCCAGCGTCTTTGAGCGCAAGGTCGATGGACTCAATGGCAAACTGGGTGGCCGATTTGCCGTAGACCTTGCCCATAGCGGTGATGCCAAGGCCGCAGATCGCCGCCTTGCCTTTCATAGTCATAGGAAAACCTCCTGGAGTTAGCGGGAGCGATTAGCGGGTCGAAAGTAGCACGTGACCTGGGGAGTGTCAAGGAAAGGAGCTGCGGATGTGGCTACGACGGCGTACGAAAGATATGCTATCATGTTGCATGCATTTTGCATGCATTTTACCATCATGAGGGGGCGGCTATGCCGGTCAACGTTTCGATCCGACAGGTCCCTGACGACGTCATAAAGACGCTGCGCAAGCGGGCGAAGAAACACCGTCGCTCATTGCAAGGGGAACTGAACTTGATACTTGAGGAAGCGGCAGCCGGGGAAAAACTCGGAGCGCGTGAAATGTATGCACGGGTCCGCCGCTTGGGAATCCAGACAAGTTCAGATTCTACGGCGATAATCCGAGAGCTACGGGATGCCCGGTAAAATCGCAGACTCGTCCGTCATCGCTGCGATCTTGTTTGGAGAGCGGCTCGGTCAAGAGGCGGGGGCCCTGCTTGGCGATGATGAACTGCTGGAGCCCGCTCTCTTGATGTACGAACTTGCGAGCGTCGCGCGTAAAAAAATCCAGATAGAGCCACAACGCGAAGGAGAAATCATCCGCGGCTTGCGGCTTATAACATCATTCAATATCAGGTGGTTCGACCTTACGGACGCTCCCGGGCTGGTTACCCTCGCTTCCATGTCGAAACTTAGCGTCTACGACGCGAGTTATCTGCAGCTTGCCCAGTCTACAGGTGGGTTCCTTTATACGTTTGACAGAAAATTGGCAGATGCCTACCGCGCATTGGGCAAGTAACCCACCACCCAAGACAAAGTCCCGTTAATACTCCCCGAACTTCAGAAACGTGTCGGGCGTGATGATGCGTATCTTGAACTCAGCGCCGACTTCGGGCGCGACGAGCAGAAGGGGCTTGGACCAGGTCAGGAAGAAGTCGCGGCCCTGGAGGGAGTGGATGTGGAGAGAGAGCCAGTCGGCTACCTCAGGCAACAGCACAGACCCCCGGGCTTGGGCAATCTCCTTGGCCTGCGAAAAGTAGTCGAGGAAAGTGTCTTCTCCTGGCACGAATCCCTCGGCATTCGCCATGAGATGCTGGAAGTCTGTGGTATCGAGGACGGGCTGAAGGCGAACGAGGCTGGTGAGGGAATCGCGAAGGTCGGCGTTACCGAACGGCTGGGAGAGAAGGAGATCGACGCGCCGCTGGCCTACGGCGTCAAAGAGCCTCTCCAGGGATGCGCGCTTACGCGGCTCGGACAGCAACGAGCCAAGGGTAGACGTATCAAGGGTGACGCTAACCACGCCGATGACTTTTCATTATCTGCATGTAGATTTTCCTGAAGAGGCTTTGGTCTTCAAGCCTTCCTCAGCGCAGGAGCGAGCTTCTTTGCAATCAACTCCATGCCGCGCACATAGTCGCCGGCAGTGGGCTTGGCCGTTCGCGGGCTCAAGCACAGATGCTGCACGCCCAGCTTTTTGAACGTCTGGTAGTCGGCGAGGACTTGCGTCAAGTCCCCTGAGATGGGGAGAGAGCGCTCGCCGTCAGAGAGTGGCTTGTCAGTGATTTGCACCTGGGAGCGCACTGAAATCGTCATCTCTTTGAGCGGCCGCCCCATCTCTTTGCAGACTGCCTTGAAAAGGGCGATGTCCTCCCGCAACTCAGAGGGTGAGCGGTCTATGAAGTGGATGCCGTCGCCAAGGGTGGCCGCCCTGCGCATGGCGAGCCTGGTGTTGCCGCCGATCCAGATAGGTATATGGCGCTTCACCGGCTTCGGCTGAACGCCCATGTCTGCGAGACGGTAGTGCTCCTCCGCGACCTTTGGCTCGTCTTTCGACCATACCTCTCGATAGTAGCGCAAGTGCTCATCGGTGACTTTGCCACGCGCAGAAAAGTCGGCGCCCATCGCTTCAAACTCTTCCGGGATCCACCCGACGCCTGCGCCAAGTATGACGCGCCCGTTGGAGAGCTGGTCGATGGTCGCCAGGAGTTTGGCCGTCACCATGGGATGGCGATAGGGCAAGATTAGGACGCTGACGCCAACTTTGATGCGCGTTGTGCGCGCGGCGACGGCGGCCATGACGGCCAAGGGGTCGAGGATCAAGGTGTCAGGAGCAAGGTAACGAGGCGTGCCACGGGAATAGGGGTAGGCGAGCTTGGGCTTGCGCGGCAGGGTCAGGTGATCCCCAACCCATAGGCTATCGAAGCTGAGGCGTTCGGCGGCACCGGCGATGGTGAACATCGCGTCGCGGGTGGCCATAGGCCCGATGTTGGGCAGGGCAATGCCGATCTCCATCTTCCACCTCTTGGCGCAAGGACTCCGGCAAGTGTAGCGAGGGTTCAAAGGGGAGACAAGGTGAGCATACGCAGCGCGGCACTCAATAGACGATTTGCATCGGCAAGCCCAGAGCATCGCGCGGCGGCGTTGCAGGGAGGGAGCGGGCAACGCCCTGCAGGATGCGCCGGGCTGTCCAGAGGCAAGCGAAGGCATCGTAGACATCGTCGAGAGCGACGCCTGGGTGAACGACGTTCAGCTTCGCAAATCCCGTCCCGAACTCACGGGCCAGCAACACGCCGCGAAGGCGCTGGCCTTCAGGAGTCCGTTTGTAGGCCTCAAGGGGCACTTCGCCATTCATCGCCATAAAGGAGACCTCGGGGTGGCACTCTCGAATGTTGCATGTGGGTTCCGCCACAAGCGCTTCGTGCACCTCGGAAATCTTGGGCATGATATAAAAGGCCTGCTTCGATAGCCCCTTACCTGTGAGGCGCTTGCTCATTCCATTCGCCTCGCCGTAGGCGGCGACGCCCACAACTTCCCGAACCGGCGGACTAAAAACAGAGGACCTGCGCGGGCCAAGACGCTTGCGAGCCTCGGCGTCGCAGGCGCGGCGAGGGGCAGAGGTTGATGGCAGGCCGATAGGCATGTCCACGGCGATGACACTTGGGCGATGTATCGAGGAGATAACTTCGGCAAAGCTAGGCACGACCTCAACCCGTATCTCCCCCGAATCGCTCTGGAGGAAGGCGGCAACCCAGCCTCCCTTGCAACCATCGGCTCCTGCAATCCAAGGCATGCAACCCACCTTCGCGCAATCGCTGCACTTGTCATGGGGAAAATAGCATAGCTATACTGCCTTTGCATCTCCTCAGGAGCAGACGCCGTGGACTTTGCATGGACAGCGAAAGAGCAGCAGTTCCGCCAGGAGATCCGCGACTTCCTGCGCCGGGAATTGCCCTCGGACTGGCTGCAGCGCGCGGGAGAGGACGACGAGAGCGCGCGGGACGAGTTCGAGAAGGGATTTGCGCGGAAGCTCGGCGAGCGCGGCTGGCTCACCTGCGCGTGGCCCAAGGAGTACGGCGGCCTCGGCTGGTCGCCGATGGAGCAGATGATCTTCAACGAGGAGATGGCGCTCCACAAGGCCCCGCGGAAGTACATGGGCAACGGCATCTCCCTGGCGGGGCCAGTCATCATGATCCACGGCACGCAGGAGCAGAAGCAGCGGCATCTGCCGAAGATCGCCCGGGCCGAGGTGATCTGGTGCCAGCTCTTCAGCGAGCCGAATGCAGGCTCGGACCTGGCGTCATTACAAACCTTTGCCGAGGACAAGAGCGACTATTTCCTGCTCAACGGACAGAAGGTGTGGACGAGCCAAGGCATGGAGTCCCACTGGGGCATCCTGCTGGCGCGCACGGACAAGGACCTGCCCAAACACAAGGGCATCAGCTATTTCCTTATCGACCTGACGCTGCCAGGCGTCACGCGGCGGCCCATCGTGAACATGGCAGACGTGGTGCACTTCGGCGAGTTCTTCTTCGACAATGTGCGCATCCCGCGCGACTGCCTCGTAGGCGAGAAGAACAAGGGATGGTACCTGGCAACGACGACGCTGAACTTCGAGCGATCGGGCATCAAGGTCACCATCCCTGCGATGCAGCTTTTTGAGGAGGTCGTCGAACTCGCCAAGAAGGGCGTCGACGGCTACAAGCCTATCGAGATTAACCCGATGCTTCGCCACAAACTCGCCGATATGTCGGTCCAATTGCAGGCGTCGCGCATGCTTTCCTATAAGGTAGGCTGGATGCAGAACGCAGGGAAGATTCCCAGCTATGAATCGTCCATCGCGCGCTTGTTCGCCACTGAGCTCACCCAGCGCCTCACACAGCTTTCGATGGAAGTTCTGGGGCATTGGGGCGAGCTGACGCACGTGAGCAAGGTGAACGTCCTGCGTGGCAAGGTGCAAAAGCTCTACCGCGGCCAGCGGGCGATTACAATAGGAAGCGGCACATCGGAGATTCAGCGCAACACCATCGCCATGCGCGGCCTCGGACTGCCTCGAGGCTAGGAAAGAGCAGCGACCTCCCGTGATCCCGCTATCAGACGTCAACCACCAGAGACGTGGGACTCCGTACGTCAACATCGCGCTCATCGCCATCAACACGATCGTGTTTGCCTACACGCTCTTCCTCAATGATCTCGACTAGGCCCTCTTCTTCTATAAGTATGGCCTTATCCCGAGAGAGTTGACCGGGGGCGTGAACTTCACCGACTTGGGAATCCAATTCGGTGAGACGCTGGATATCGACTCCAACATGCCGGCCTGGGGAACGATCTTCACCTCGATGTTCATCCACGGCGGCGTGCTGCACTACCTGGGAAACATGATCTTCCTGTGGGTCTTTGGCGATAATGTGGAGGACAGGCTGGGGCATGCGAAGTACTTCGTCTTTTATCTCGTGGCCGGGCTAGCCGCCGCGTGGACGCAGATCGCGATCAGGATGGATTCCGACGTGCCCAACATCGGCGCAAGCGGGGCCATCGCGGGAGTGCTAGGCGCGTACCTCCTCCTTTATCCCTTCAACCAGGTGCGGACCGCGGTTATCTTTTTCTTCATCGTCATCGTCCGCATGCCGGCAATCTATTTGCTGGGCTTTTGGATCATCTTGCAGCTCTTCAGCGGCGTCGGTTCCTTGGACCCGTCCATCGAGAGCGGCGTCGCGTATTGGGCGCATATCGGCGGCTTTGCCGCAGGCCTCCTCGCCGTCGCGCTGTTGAAATTGCTCTACTGGCGCGAACCCTTATGGCCACGACGGCAACGGCCCACGGACTTCTGGCAAATCAGCCGTTGACGATAGTCTTTTTTGCTTGCGTCCAGGGGTATAATAGGTGTAGAGAGTAGATGAAAGGAGGCGGGAACCGATTAACAGAGACAACGGCTCCTGGCCCTCCGGTTCGAGCGGCGCGGAGCGAGGCGGTGGGGGTTCGGTGGAGCGCCAGGAGCACAGGACTCCGCCCCGGTAGTTCGACGAACACGGGCGCAGGTCCCAGAGGGCGCGAGCGCCAAGGGACGCACCCCTCCGGCTGGCAATGCCGGGACAAACGAACGCCGAGGCGGATGGTTTTATATAGATAACCCCGGGCAAACGCCTGGGGCTTTTTATTTTCTTCGAAACGCGGCGTGTCGCATCGCGGCACGATTAGACACTTCAGATTGGCCTAGCTATAATTTTGAGCCAGGTACAAAACCAATCGATAGATGTAGGAGGCAAGGCAGCATGGCCAACCACGTCGCGACAAGCCCGATAAAGCCTCACTCCGTCGCGGAGCTGCAGGCAAAGGCAAAGGTCAACCGCCGCCACATCGTCCAGATGACGCACTGGGCAGGCAGCGGCCACCCCGGCGGTTCACTCTCGGCAATCGACCTGATGACATCGCTCTATTTCCGAATCTTGAAACACAATCCAAATGAGCCAAAATGGGCAGACCGCGACCGCTTCATCCTCAGCAAGGCCCATGACTGCCCAGCGATCTACGCATGCCTCGCCGAATCCGGCTATTTCCCCGTCGATGAGTTGAAGACCTTTCGCAAGCTGAACAGCCGCATCCAGGGCCATGCCCACATCAAAACACCCGGAGTCGAGATGTCCGGCGGCTCCCTTGGACAGGGCCTCTCCTTCGGGGTCGGCGTCTCCCTCGCGCTCCGCCTCGATAAACGCGACAGCAAGGTGTACGTCATGATCGGCGACGGTGAGTGCGACGAGGGCCAAGTGTGGGAGGCGGCGATGGCGGCCAAGCACTACAAGCTGCAGAACCTCATCCTTATCCTCGACCGCAACCGCATCCAGAACGACCGCTTCACCAGTGACGTCATGGAGTTGGAACCGCTGCCGGATAAGTGGCGCGCCTTCGGCTTTGTGGTGCATGAGATCGACGGGCACAACATGCAGCAGATCGTGGAGACGCTGGAGATGGCGCGTACGCTCACCGGGCCCGTCGCCATCATCGCCCACACCACCAAAGGGAAGGGCGTCAGCTTCATGGAGAACAACGCCGACTGGCACGGCAAGGCGCCTAACGTTGAGCAACTGGCCCAGGCCATGAAGGAGCTCGCATGACCACCACCATCGCAAAAGCGGCGATGCGGGACAAGTACGGCGAAGTCCTCGTCAAACTGGGCGAGGAGAACCCAAACGTCGTCTTTGTCGGCGGCGACCTTAACAAATCCGTGATGTCCGTCGCTTTCGGCAAGAAATTCCCCGAGCGGTTCTTTGACTTCGGCGCCGCCGAGGCGAATATGATGAACGTCGCCGCCGGGCTTGCGGCCTCAGGCAAGATCCCCTTCGTGAGCACCTTTGCCGTCTTTGCCACAGGCAACGCATTCGAGCAGATACGCGTCGGCATCGCCCAGTCCAACCTCAACGTGAAAATCGTCGTCACTCACGCGGGGATCATGACGGGCGAGGACGGCATCTCGGCGCAATCCATAGAAGATCTCGCCCTCATGTGCTCCTTTCCCACCTTCAACGTCATCGTCCCTGCTGACGTCATCGAGACGGAGCAGGCGGTGCGCACAGCGGCGAACACGTTCGGGCCTTTTTACATCAGGCTCGTTCGCCCGGCAACCAAGATAGTGCTGCCGCAGAACTACCAGTTCCGCCTGGGCAAAGCGGCGACGCTGCGGGAGGGCAAAGACCTTACGATCATCGCGTGCGGGGTGCTTGTCCCAGCCGCCCTCGACGCCGCTGAATCCCTAGCGAAGGCAGGCATCCAGGCGCGGGTGCTGAATATGGCGTCGCTGCGACCATTCGACGAGGAGGCAGTCATCGCCGCCGCGAAGGATACTGGAGCAATCGTCACAGCAGAAGAGCATCTGAAACATGGCGGACTTGGAGCTGCAGTTGCGCGAGTGGTGGCAGAGAAGCGCCTGGCGCCGGTGGAGATGGTAGCCCTGCCGGACGGCTACTGCGAATCAGGGACGCCGGACGAGCTTCTGGTGAAATATCACCTGACGCCTGCCGACATCGAAGCTGCCGCAAAGCGCGCGCTCACAAGAAAAAAGGCGTAGGCCAGTGCTTCACGGCACCCGGCACACCGAAGGCGCCTGGGCGTGAAGAGCAAGCGGTTCCTCTTCTCCATCATCCTTGCCGTTGCCGTCTACGTC
>CAMAVV010000027.1 GCA_945861815.1 Thermoflexus hugenholtzii JAD2 | reverse complement strand
ATCGCATTTGTGCTCTTCGTCGCCCCTGCGCCTTCATAGATGGGCAAAAGGACGAACAGCGGCGCGAGGAATGCCCAGAGGGCGGCGATGAGGCCGGCGATTTTGAGGGGGCGCATCACGAAATTCGTGTGGGCATGCCGCGAAGACTTGTCATGCCCCTACAGGTAATCAATCGTCGTCGTCGCGGTCAGGCTGGCCTGGCGACTGCGATGACTGTGACATGAGGCCGATAGGCAGGGATGCGCGAGAGTCCGACTTCTTCTGCTTCTTCGGCGGCAGGTCGAGAACTGCCTGGCGAAGAGCCTCCAGCTTCTTGGCGTCGATGGGCGAGGCGAACTCGGCGATGAGGCCGCCGATGCCGGCGTCGCGAAGGGCCGTCAGCGTTGCCACGGGAACGGCGAGGGTGACGGAGGCGAGGAGCGGCTTGCGGGTGGCCTGGGCGACGCGGTGGAAGGCGGAGAGGCCTTCCAGGGTGAGAGGCTTGAGTTGGTTGCGCGCGTCCAGGGCGATGCAATCGACGGGCAGGTTATCGAGGGCCTGGAGGAGATCGAGGGATGGCGGCAGGGGGAGCCAGAGCACCTTATCAACCTGCTCGCCAAGGTTCGCCTCTTCGATAGACGTGCCCTTCCCCACCAGGGCAAAGTCCCAAGAGGCTGTCTCTGCCGCCTGGCCTTCGCTGATGTCGCCGCCGCAAGGGACACCTTCGCCAGCGCCGAGGGTTTGCGCTATTGGCGTCTTGCTCTTGGCCGCCGGCTGCTTCATGACCACGATGGCGTCGGCGCCTGCCTGGAGGGCTGCCTTCGCAGTCTCCTTATCGGCCTTGTCGAGGGCGGCGATGATGGCGATAGACGGCTGCTTCTGCGAGGCCGGCGGCGCAAAGCCCATCCTTGGGGTGGCGGCCTTGCCGATGCGGCTGAGCTTTTCGAGGAGTTTTCCCATGGAGGCTCCCTTTGCGAGAGGCGTTGGAATGAAAGGGGACACTCCATGATGCTAGCGGCGCAACAAAGGTGTCAAGGAGAAAGAAAATTAGATCTATCCACAGATGTCACAGATAATCAGGCAGATGGTTACTAAAGAGCAAGTATGAAGAGGGGGTAACCTCATAGTGACATGGTATAAAAAGGGACGCCCCAGGGACGTGCCCCAGGGCGTCGCGCAAGGCTATTCACTTTTTTCACCGAACGGGCCTTGTTTATCCCGGACATACGCCCGGAGTGGGAATTGTCCCCTCGTGTGCAAGAGCCTCGATTCGGCTTCCGCTCCCGCCGGTCCCAGATCTCTTAATCATTCTCGCTCGGGGCCGGCGGCCTGCCTAAGGAAAGTGCCAAAAGCATAGGATTGCTAACTTCGTGCTCATCAACGCTAGCCCTCCTTCCATCACGCTTAGCCTCATTCAACCACTCGCTCTGTACCAGGTCAATAGTATTTCTACATCATTTTCCTTTGGGATTTTTTTCGCAATGTGGCGCGACGGAATCAGACGTTTGCTGTGGGCTTGCGTCGAACGATAGACGGCGTTTCTTCTGAAATCATCTTGACTGGCCCAGCGCGCACCACCACACTTGATGGCGTCTTTTGACCCTGCAGATGGAGGAGACAAGGTCATGGCAGAGAAGAAGGCGACTGAGGTGCAGGTCACGATGGGAGGCCTTGAAGAGAGCGACCGGCAGAGGATGCTGAAGCGCATCGAGGGACTCACCGAGTTCCCATTGATGGTCCTCGCCATCACGATGCTCCCCTTATTGATTGGCCCCTTTCTTTGGGACTTGACCAAAGAGGAGGAGGCCGTCTTTCGCTCCCTCGACTATTTCATCTGGGCGGTCTTCGCCGCCGACTTGGTAGTGAAGGTTGGCGTTGTTCCAGATAAGAAGGGATACCTTCGGAAGCATTGGACCGACGTCATCGTCGTCGTTATCCCCGTCTTTCGCCCTCTGCGCATCCTCCGCCTCTTCGCCTTCGGCTCCCGGGCCTTTGCAGGCTACCGGCGGCTCGCCAACGTCGACTTCCTCCTTCTCTACGCCATCATGATTATCGTTGTTGCTGCCATGGTGTTGACGACTGTGGAGGTGGGCTACCCTGGCTCCAACATCAAGGACTTTGACGACGCGCTCTGGTGGGCCATCACCACGGTGGCAACCGTCGGCTATGGCGATAAGTTCCCGGTGACGGGCGCAGGCCGTGCGATGGGGGCTTTCCTCATGATCGGGGGCATCGCCCTCTTTGGCGGTATTCTCGCGAATATCACTGCCTTCTTTGTGAAGCACGCGCCTAAGGATGAGGAGACAAAGGAGTTGGAGTCGGAAAGGCTCATTGCTGAAATCAGGAGCCTGCGAGAAGAGGTGGCGAAGCTGCGTAGCTCCCAGGCGTAAAGGGCGAAACGGGTACAATAATCCTCATGAACCGTTCACCGCTGCTGAAGCTCGTCGGCAACACGCCCCTTGTTGAGTTGCGCGCCCTTTCGCCCAAGCCCGGCGTGCGCATCTACGCGAAGCTGGAAGGGCAAAACCCCACAGGGAGCATCAAGGACCGCGTTGCCCTCGCGCTGGTTGAGGCGGCGGAGCGACGCGGCGATCTGAAGCCGGGCGACACCATCGTCGAGGCGAGCAGCGGCAACACAGGCATCGCGCTGGCCTTTGTGGCGAAGCAGCGCGGCTATAAGGCGCACATCGTGCTGCCCAGGGGCGTCGCGCCGAGCATCTACGACCTCTTGCGCATGTACGACGTGGAGATGACCTGGTGTGAGGCCGACGGCGGGATGAGGCGCGCTATCGATACCGCCCAGGAGATGGCGGCGGCGCGGGGCTTCACGCCCCTGGGCCAGTTCACCGAGCGCGCCAACACCGATGTGCACTACAAGACCACGGGCGCGGAGATACTCGCGGACCTGCCTGAGGTGGACGTCTTCATCGCGGGCATCGGCACAAGCGGCACCATCATGGGCGTAGGCAAGCGCCTTCGCGAGGCGCGGCCCAACGTGCGCATCATCGGCATCGAGCCGAAGCTGGGGGAGCGTCTCCAAGGCTTGCGTAGCCTGGAGGAGGGCTTTCTGCCGCCGCTCCTTGACCTGAAGGCCCTCGATGGGCGCTTCATCGTCGATAGCGCGTCGGCCTTTGACTGCGCCAAGCGGGTTGCGCGAGCGGAAGGCATCCTGGCTGGCGCATCGGCAGGCGCAACTCTGCACGTCGCCTTCAAGGTGGCGGAGCGGATCGAGAAGGGCAACATCGTTGTGATGTTTGCCGATGGCGGGTGGAAATACCTGCCATCGCGCCCATGGGATGTGACGGAGAAGCGCGACGACCATCTCGACGAGATTCACTGGTGGTAGGCGCTTGCATCGGCGGGCGACTTAGGCGATCGTGTGCCCGCCATCGGCGATGATGACCTGCCCCGTGACAAAGGATGCCTCGTCCGAGGCGAGAAACAAAGCCACGTTCGCGATCTCCTCAGGCCGCCCCAAGCGTCCCACAGGCAACCGCGCCTCGACTGCCGCGCGCATGGCCGGGTCCTCCTGGTAGCGCTGGGTGCGCTGTGTGGCGGTGACTCCCAAGCACAGCGAGTTTGACCGCAGGCCTCGTTTGCCATACACATAGGCCTGTGACCGCGTAAGGCCGGTGAGCCCGGCCTTCGCCGCCGCATACCACGCTGGGTCTGTGCCCATCTTTGTCCCTGCGATCGAGCAGATGTTCACGATGGCGCCATTGTGGTGAGCCAATAGGTGCTCCATCGCCGCGTGGCTCATCCGGTAGGCCGAGGAGAGGGTTTGGTCGATGCCAAGGTCCCACCGTTCATGGACGGTGCCCTGGCTATATGAGGAGGGCAGGCCGGCGTTGTTGATGAGGATGTCCACCTTCCCGAAGCGCTTCACAGCCGCCTGTACCACCGCTTCGCACTGCTCAACCTTCCCAACGTCCGCCGTCATCGCCAGGGCCTGCCCGCCGCTGCGTTGAATCATCGACACCGTCTCATCGGCTGCCACGCCGTTGATATCGGCGATAACAACCTTCGCTCCCTCCATCGCGAAACGGATGGCGGTCGCCCGTCCGACCCCGGCGCCTCCGCCTGTGATGATGACCACTTTATCTTGGAGGCGCATATGGCTGGCCCTTCCTCTCGCGCTTGATCGCGCTGAGAGTATTGATGCCGTCAGACCACCCGTCAAGGCGTGCTTAGCCTGGGTTACGACACTCCCAGAGCACCTCGGTACTTCTCCAGATGCGTTAGCCGGCTCAGAAACATGTGTCTCACTGCAACGGGGAATCGCTATAATGCGCCAACCGGAATACTTTTCTGAAGGAGCCACCTATGCCGCCTGCCGCTGCAACTGCCCGCAAACCTATCGTTGTCGATGGGGACGGCCATCTTCTTGAGCCGAAGGACCTGTGGACGCGCAACGTCTCCCGGAAGTTCAAGGAGATCGCCCCCCGCGTCTATTGGGATAACGAAAAGAAAGGCGAAGGCTACATCGCAGACGGCTCGGTCATCACCCCCGCGCCTCGAGCAGGCGATGTAGGCTGCGCGCGCTGGTCGCCGGACCGTAGGCGGTTGATGGGCGTGGGCTCGCGGTACGATGACGGCCCCGCCGCGGGCTTTCACCCCGACGCCCGCGCCTGGGAGAACGACCGCGAGGGTATCGATATCGCCGTCATGTACCCCACCCTTGGGCTCTTCCTCGGCTCCATCGAGAATGCGGAGCTGGCGGTGGAATGCTGCCGCATCTACAACGATTGGCTTGCTGATTGGTGCTCCAAGCAGCCCAAGCGCTTTGTGGGCGTGGCGGCGCTGCCGATGCAAGACCCCCAGGCGGCGGCTAAGGAGGCACGGCGGTGTGTGGAGAAGCTGGGGATGCGCGGCGGCTTTGTGCGGCCGAATCCCTATAAAGGGAATTGGCTGCACAACCCGGTCTTCGATGTTGTCTGGGCTGAGCTCCAGGATATGAACGTGCCCCTCGCCATCCATCCATCGGCAGGAGGAGTCGGGATGGGCGCCATGACCTTTTACCGCACCGATTGGGGCCGCGTTCCCGGCTACAAGGTCTTCGCCTTCCTCTTCGATAACTACTTCGCGGTGACGGCGCTCGTGAACACCGGCATGCTGGACCGCTTCCCTAAGCTCAAGCTCTTGGTCCTTGAGTCCGGCGGCGGCTGGGTGCTGCACTGGCTTGATCAGATGGACCACTGGCTCTGCGAGGTCAACCCTCAGGAGCGGGACAGGCTTTCCGCAGACCCAAGTAAGATTTTTAAGCGGCAGGTCTACATCTCGGTTGACCCGGACGAGAAGAGCGTGCCGTCTGTGATCAAGGTCCTTGGCGATAAGAAGCTCATCTGGGCCTCTGACTACCCGCATACCGACGTCACGGCTCCTTCAGTGGTTGCTGAGGTGCGGCAACACCTTAAGGGGATGCCGCGAGAGACGCAGAAACGCCTTTTAGGCCAGAACGCGCTGGATATCTACGGGATCCGCAATAGGAATTAGCTTTCTTGTCATCCTGAGGAGTCCGCGACGAAGGAACTACGAGACTGGAACTGGCAATGGTTTAGTAGACCCTTCAACCTTGGATGCGGACTCCATAGCTTCAAGGTGACAATTCGGAATTGACAGAGGATACATCAAAGGGTAAGGTATTAGTCTCGTGGGTATCCTGTGGAGCAACACAGGCACCCTCCGTTCTGAATGGTGAGATAGCCTCCGCTCGTTGAAGGCGGGGGCGTTGAAGCGAACAGAAATATATGGAGGTATAGCGTATGGTCATGTCACCGACACCGAGTCTGCCTCGCATCATGGATAAGGCCCCTGACTTTGAGGCCGTCACAACCCACGGCCCCATCAAGCTCAGCGAATGGGCCAAGGACAGTTGGGTCGTCTTCTTCTCCCACCCCGCTGACTTCACACCCGTCTGCACCACCGAGTTCATGTCCTTCAGCGACCTCTGGCCCGAGTTCCAGAAGCGCGGCGTGAAGCTCATCGGCCTGAGCGTTGACGGCATCCAGTCGCACATCGCTTGGACACGCAATATCGCCGAGAAGCAGGGCAAGAAGGTCCCATTCCCGGTCATCGCCGACCTCAATAAGGACGTCGCTTCCAAGTATGGCATGGTGCACCAGAACCAGAGCTCGACGGTCACGGTGCGCGCCGTTTTTGTCATCGACCCCAAGATGACGATCCGCGCCCTCATCTACTACCCGCTGAGCCTTGGCCGCAACATGCAGGAGATCCTGCGGGTGATTGATGCGCTGCAGACGGCGGACAAGCATTCGATTGCCACACCCGCCAACTGGAAGCCCGGCGACAAGGTCATCATCCCGGCCCCTGCCACGGATGCCCTTGCCGACGAGCGTGTGAAGGACAAGACCCTCGAAGTCATCGACTGGTATCTGTCCAAGAAGCAGATCTAGGCGCACTTCGCATAGAGCCGTAAACGGCCCGCCATTGGCGGGCCGTTTCTTTTTCGCGATGAGCCTTCCTGTTATCCTATACAGGTGTCTTTCATTCCCTCATAAAAGGTTATCTACACATGGAAATCGGCATTATCGGGCTGGCGAAGAGCGGCAAGACGACCGTCTTCAACGCCCTGACTCGCGGCAGCGCCCAGGTCTCGGCGGCGGCGCAAGGCAATAAGGCGAACATCGGTGTGTCAAAGGTGCCGGATGCGCGGCTGGAGCGGCTGGCGGAGATATACAAGCCCAAGAAGAAGACGCCTGCTGAGGTGACATACGTCGATATTCCCGGCGCGCCGGAAGGCCTTGGTAAGGAGGCCGGGATCGGCGGGGAGTTTCTCAACCGCCTCCAGCGCGTCGATGCCCTTCTGCACGTCGTGCGGGCTTTCGACGACCCGGCGGTGCCCCACGTCCAGGTGACCGTCGATCCCTACCGGGACATCGGCACCCTCGATATGGAGCTTGCCTTCTCCGACCTCGCCATCCTCGAGAAGCGCATGAAGCGGCTCAACGAACAATCGAAGAGCAACAAGCCCCAGGAGCGGGAGGCGGCGGCGAAGGAGAAGGTTGTCATCGAGCGCGTGAAGGCGGAGCTTGAGAAGGGCACGCCTGTCCGCGCGCAAACGCTCACCGCCGACGAGGCACGTGTGATGGAGAACTATCAGTTCCTAACGGCGAAGCCACTGCTCGTCGCGCTGAACATCGACGAGGGGAAGCTTGGCGACTCGGGGAAGCTGGAACAGGAGCTTGCGGCAAAGCTGACATTACCAAAGACGAAGGGCGTGGTGATCTGCGGGAAGCTCGAGTCCGAGTTGGGGCAGATGGCACCTGAGGAAGAGAAGACCTTTCGCGAGTCGATGGGCGCTGGCGAATCGGGCCTTGTGCGAATGATTCGACTCTCCTATGAAGTCCTTGGCCTCATCGCGTTCTTCACCGTCGGCGATGATGAGTGCCGCGCGTGGACGATACAGCGAGGAACGATTGCGCAGAAGGCGGCTGGGAAGATCCACACAGACATCGAGCGGGGTTTCATCCGGGCGGAAGTGGTCGCCTACGATGATTTCATCAAGGCTGGCAGTATGGCGGAGACGAAGAAGCGGGGCGTCTTTCGCCTAGAGGGGAAGACATACGAGGTGAAGGACGGGGATATCACGAACTATTTGTTCAGTGTGTGATTTATTTTGACCTAACCCCCTACCCCCTTCTCCCGATGCGGACCGGGATGAAGACACCTGAGAAGGAAGGGGAAAAATAAGAGGTCTGAAATGAAGAAGGCCGCTCCGGTGTTGCACCAGAGCGGCCTTGCTGTTTGTTCCCTGCGCGTTGTTGCGTTAGCTGATGGTGAAGGTGACCTGGACGTGGACGATGACGTCGAGCTCGCCGCCGCTGATGGGTGTCGCCGGAGCGGAGTCTGCGCCAAATGCGCGGGCGGGCGCGGCGAGGAACTTCTCTTGCACGATAGGGCTGCCGCCAGTCAACTGGATGAAGGATGGCTCGCCGAGCTTCACGCCCATGACCTGTGCGGCCTGCTGTGCCTTGGCCTTGGCATCTTCCAGGGCTAGTTTGCGGGCTTCGGTCTCCTGGGGCTTGGGGTTATCGAGAGAGAAGCTGATGCCGTTGAAGCGGATATTGTTGCCGCCGGCCTTCACCGCGTCGTCGATGACCTTTCCGGCGGAGTCGAGCTTGCGAACCTTGGCGGTGACGGAGTTGGTGACGATGTAGCCGGTGATGCGCGGCTCGGTGGGCCTTGTGGTGTCACCTGGGAGGGTAGGCACCGGCACGTAGACGATGATGGGCTGGATGTTGAAGCCGCGCGTCTGGATATCCTTGTCGGCGACTCCATTGTCTTTCAGTGTCTTCATTACGCCGTCCATCGCCCTTGCCGCCTGGTCGCGGGCGTCGGCGACGGCCACAGCGCGAGCCTCAACGCCAAGGTTGAGGGTGGCGACATCGGGTGTGACCCTGACGACGCCGGAGCCATCGACCCAGATGCCTGTTTGCTGCTGCGACTGGATGCTGATGCTTCCAGCCTTTGCCAGTTCGGTGATGGTGTTGTTGCCGTTGTTGACCTGGGGTGTGTCCGAGTCTCCGTTCGAGCAGGCGGTGATGACGAAGGCTGTGACCAGGGCCACTGCTGCCACCGGCATCCATCTTTTGACTATCTGTGTGTTCATGATGACCTCCAATGATGATTCCGTTTTGTAGACTTTTTCGGGGTGCGATGTGATGCGAGCTGTTCCTAGAGTGCCTTCCTGCGCCGCAGGATAAGGAGCGCGCCAAGGCCAAGAGCGGTGAGGAGTCCTGCGCTGATTTGGAGCGCCAGCCATGGGAAGTCGTCAGAGCCGTCTCCATAGGCAGTGGTGACGACGGCGGGGGCATCCTCCTGTGCGGTTTTTGGCGCAACGGGAGCCGTGGCTGTGGGCGCAGGCGTTGCCGTTGGCGCTGCTGAGCCAAGGGTCGCTGCGCCAGCGGCGCCAGCCGGGCCAGCGGGACCTGCTGGGCCGCTTGGCGTCCGTGTGGGGGCGAAGGTGGCTGCCGGTGCGGGAGCCGTCGCGGTCGGCGCAAAGGCGATCCTGGGCGCGGCGGTGGCTGCGGGGGGCCTGGCGGCCTCCGACTGCGCTGGCGTTGCTTGCGTGCCAAAGGCGAACTGCTCGCTGTCTTCCGACGTTGGCGCGCTGCCACCGCCGCCTTCGAAGAGGCCGATGGAGCCTCCAACGAGGGAGAAGGTGAGGAAGAGGACGGCTGCGCTGGCGGCCACAGGCATCGCCCAGCGGAGAGTGCCCATCGACGAGGCGCGGGGCTTCTCTTGGACCATCGATGGCTGGAGGGCGAAGGAGCGGCGAGGCTTGATGACGGGCGTCTCTTTCAGCATCGCGACAGTGTTGCGCAAAGCCTGCAGTTCTTTGCGCGCCTCTGGCGACCTTTCGAGAAGGCGCTCGGCTTCAGCCCGCTCGCCCTCGCTCAATCGGCCGTCGATATAGGCCGAGAGAAGCTCCTGGCGGCGCTCATATGCACTTTTTCGGAACAGGCGCATCATTGCATCCTTCTACACTTCAAGACGGAACTTGGCGGGTAAAAGTTCCGGGCGCGTTGCAAAGTAGTCGCGAACCTTGGCGCGGGCGCGGCTCAGTCTCGATTTGACGGTGCCTAAAGAGGAGGAGGTCGCTTCGGCCACCTCTTCGTAGGAGAAGCCCTGGACATCGGCCATGATAAGGACAAGGCGCTGGTCTTCTGGAAGAGTCGTGACTGCCTTGGCTATCTCCCTGGAAAGCTCGCCGGTTATTGCCGCCTCTTCAGGTGTCTCTCCGACAGAGGCAGGCTGCCAGCCCGGGTCGGCCTCCAGCCGGTCTTCCAAGGAGGTTTCGGCGTGGCGCTTCTTGGAGCGCAGCTGGTCGTAGCAGGCGTTAGTGGCGATGCGAAAGAGCCAGCCTTTGAAGCTGCCGCCGCGATAGGCGCGTATGTTCTTATAGGCGGAGATGAAGCACTCCTGGGAGGCATCCTCGGCGGAGGCTTGGGAGCCAAGCATGCGATAGGCGAGGTTGTAGACCTGGGTTTGGTAGGTCTCCACAAGGCGGTTGAACGCGTCCAAGTCGCCGTTGCGGCTGCGTTCGATAAGCTGCTGTTCGTCCATTGGTGAAGGAGAGAGGTGGGAAGTCGTTCAGGTCACATTCTAGCACGGCTCTCCTGTGGCGCTTGGAGGCCAAACCTGGCAAGAAAATATCTAGGCTCTCCCCTATAATTGATAGGCCCATGCAAGAATCTTCCCAACAGCCATCGGCGCCGCCCCCAGCCCTTTCCAACGAAGGCGCTGGGCTTGCTCCGGAAACGACAGCCTCATCATCGCCTGAGGGCGTTCTTGCCCCAAAGGCGCGCGGGGCTGCCAAGTCCATCATCGACCTTTTGCAGACACTCGTGCTGGCCGCGCTTGTCTTTCTCCTGGTGAGCACCTCCTTCCAGAACTTCGAGGTGGAGGGCACCAGCATGACCCCAAACGTCCAGAATGGCGACATGATCATCGTAAGCAAGGCGGCATTCCGCAGTGTGCATCTCCCGGGGTGGGCGACGCATCTCCCATTCATCGACAGGGACGGCGACGGCTACTTCACGCCTTTCGGCGAGCCGAAGCGGGGCGACGTCATCGTCTTTCACCTGCCTTCCCAGTCGGAGCGGAACCTTATCAAGCGTGTCGTCGGCTTGCCTGGCGACTCGATCGAGATACGCCGGGGAATCGTCTTTCGCAATGGCGAGCGACTCAATGAAGATTACTTGGACCCAGCCCTGGTGGGCGAGCGCTCGCTGAACCTCTTGACTGTGCCGGAGAACGAGTTCTTTGTGATGGGCGACGAGCGCTCCCGCAGCTTCGATTCCCGGGACTGGGGCACCCTGCCGAGGAAGTACATCATCGGCAAGGCGTGGTTCTCCTACTGGCCCTCGGAGCAGTTTGGGCGCGTTCCTCAGTACCGGGCGGAGCCGCTGGAGAATTAGACTGCCGCGGCGCGAAGGTGCGAAACTTGTAGACCCATTTGACCTCTCCCTTTGTCCCTCCTCCCGATGTAGATCGGGATGAAGACATTTGAAAGGGGAGGGGTATGCGCCACTTTCCTGCTAGGCAGTTGGATTGGGCGCATTGCGACCTACTTCTCACTTGAGATTCCTCAGGGTGACAATGGAGCGAGCGGCAGGCTACAATTAGTTGCGCTGGTTCGTGGGCCCGTAGCTCAGCGGTAGAGCACTTGACTTTTAATCAAGGTGTCGCCGGTTCGACACCGGCCGGGCTCACTCCTTCTCGAATAAAACGCCCCTCTCTGATTTCAAATCAGAGAGGGGCGTTTGCTTTACAGCGGTTGCCTAGGCTACTTGAGAGAGGCGAGGGTTGCCTTGGCGTCCTTCACGTAGAGCGGCGAGAAGTTGGGATTGAGCTTTAGGGCTTCGGCCAGATGGGCGCGAGCCTGCGTATCGCCGAGGCGGTGGGCGATCATGCCTGCGTGGAAGAGGTAGAGAGGATTGTTGGCGACCTCTTTCAGCGTGATATCGGCATATTTCTTGGCTTCAGTGAAGTCGCCTGCCTTGTAGAGCGCCCACGCGAGGGCGTCGGCGGCGGCGAAGTCGTGTCGCGCGGCCCATGCGGCGCGGCCACGGGCGACGGCAACGGTAGGGTCGCCGTGATCCCCGGCGAAGACGGCCATTTGGATATCGGTATTGATGCCGTTCTCTTCATAGAAGGCGTAGAGCGATTCGACTTTGCTATAGGCATTCTGGGCATCTTTCATGCGGCCCATGGCGAGATATGAATCGCCAAGGGCGATGACATATTCAGGAAGCTGGCGCTGCGTGAGGGCCTTCTGATAGTAGGCGACGGCCTTCTTGTGGTTGCCCTCTGCGGCGTAGGCGCGCCCAAGGCCGGCGACGGCATGGATAAAGTTCGGGAAGCGCCGGAGAGCTGCATCGAATTCCACCTTTGCACTCTTGGCGTTCCCTTCATCGATACTCATGTGCCCTAGTTGGACAGCAATCCAGGCGATGTTCTCGACAGGCGCGCCATCGGAGGATTCGAGGGCCTTTTGCCAGTAGCCACGCGCCGTTGCATAGTCGCCCTTGTTCTGATAGAAGCGCGCGAGGCGGCTGTAGGAGGCGAGGGCAGGCTCAAGCTCTGCCATCTTCAGGTAGGCTGCCTTTGCGGCCTCCGGGTTGCCAAGCTCGAGCTCGGCGTCGCCAAGGGCGGCATAGCCTAGGCCTTTGTTGGGCTTGAGGGCGATGGACTTTTCGGCGAGAGGCTTTGCATCGGCAAAGCGATGGTGGGTGTTCAGGATGCTCGCCATCTGCGCCAGAGTCGTGTATTCGTTCGGCATGATGGCGAGGGACTTTTCGAGGGAGTGAAGCGACTGCTCGTAATAGCGCACATCGCCGGTTTCGCGGCCACGCTGGGCGTATTCGCGCCCCAGGGCTGCGTAGGCGATGAAGTCGTGGGGGTCGCGCTGGACTCGACCTTCGAAGTAGCCGATGTTGACCACGGTTTGCGGTGTTTGCTCTGCGCCATCGGCTGTGCTGGCACAGGAGGTGACGAGCAGGACGAGGGCAAGGGCGAGACTCGCCAGAGAGATAAGGATCGCGGGGTGTAGTTTCTCTTTGACGAGTGCTGCTGTGTTGACGTTCGCCCTAGCCATTGCTGTGCTCCTGTGCGTGTCTTT
>CAMAVV010000026.1 GCA_945861815.1 Thermoflexus hugenholtzii JAD2 | reverse complement strand
TATTCGCTGGGCATCACGGGAAGGTTCAGCTTGTACCAGTACCGAGTCCGCAGGTAGCTGGCGTCGAGAGACTGGAACCAGTAGGGGATCCACCCTGCATTGGTCTCAGCGAAATATATCTTCAGCTTTGGGAATCGCTCAAAGACGCCGGTGGTGACCATTAGCCTTACGGTATAGGTTGGCGGGAAGCCCTTCATGCTGAAGATGTGGGCGGACTCGTCGCCGGGGATGCGTCCTGCAGCGATATCGAGGTATGGAGGAGCCATAGCGCCGAAGTTCAGATGGGGCGACAGTCTCACATCAGAGTCGATAGCAGCCGCCCAAAACTTGTCGTCTTCAGCCTTGGGTGAGCCGCCGCCGTTGGGCCAGTTGTTCAGCGTCACTGCCCGCAAGCCGAGCTTCTTGACCCGCAGCATTTCGGCGATCGCATCATCGACGTTTGTCTCTGGAAGAACGGCGCTGCCGATAAGGCGATCTGGGGCAAAGGCGCAATATTCCTGAGCTAAAAAATTGTTGTAGGCCTGCACCATGGCGAGGTAAACGGCGCGTTCCTTGATGCCAACCATGAACTTGGCCGCGAAGACAGGAGGGAAGAGGACTTCAGCATCGATGCCGTCAGCGTCCTGCTCTTTGAGCCGCTGCTGGGGAGGGCCTGTGCCGGGGCGCGGATTCCCCATCTCGTCCCAATAGCTCGCGCCGCGATACTTAAACTTCTCCGGGGTTGTTTCGGCTACGCCGCCATTGATGTTCGGACCATTCTGCAAGAGAGGCATGCCTTCGATATGCCACGCCTCTCCACCGCTATCAAGCTTGACGAGCTTCGGCGCGCGGTCACGGTACTTCTCAGGCACCCACTTAGCGAAGGCGTCGGACGGAATCTCCAGATGTCCGTCAGCCGAAATCACTTTGTAAGTCGCAGCCATACCTTCTCCTCTACGGACTGCCCTGGCCGGCTGCAACGACGTTGCAACCAGCCAGGGCATGTAGTCCTTCAGGGATTCGGGGGAGCGCTACTTGACGGCAACTTTGAGCTTGGTGGCCTCCGGCGATAGGTCGGTGAAGGTGAAGCCGTAAAGCCTAGCAGCGTTGTCTCGGGCCACTTTCTTGATTGTCGACGCGCTTGCTCCAGGCATCAGTTCTACAAGGGCCTCTTGGCTCTTAGGCCACGTGCTTTCGATGTGGGGGTAGTCGGTGGACCAGAGCATGCGATCTTCGCCGATAAAGGGCAGGCTGTTCATGAAGAGCTCCGGCTCGTGCAACGTCACGACCCAGCACTGGGTGTTCCAGTATTCGCGGGGGAGCTTTTTGCACATGGGGCGCCAGTGCGAGCGGGTCTTAAAGCGGTCGTCCAAAGCCCAGAGGAAGTGAGGCAGCCAGCCGATGCGGAACTCGGCTACGATTACCTTCAACTTGGGATGGCGGTCGAAAACGCCCCAAAAGACCATCTCAATGAGCGAGCGGCGGATGGGGTAGTCCATGTTGATGGCAATCTTCTGGATGCGGCGATCATGGTCCTGGGGCCACCAGAACTTGCCGTTAAAGGTGTGGAAGGAGGCGATCATGCCCGTATCCTCAAAGGCTTGCCACATCGGCTCCCAATAGAGGTCGCCATAGCCATCGAGCTTGTTATCGACGGAGGCGTCAATCAAGCCACCCTTGAAGCCGAGCTTCGCAGTGCGCTTGATTTCTTTGACAGCTTCATCGACATCCAGGTTGGGGATAAGCGCGACGCCAGCAAGGCGCTTGGGATCATGGGAGTTGAACTCGCCGATCCAGTTGTTGTAGGCGCGGAAGCAGGCAGCCTGGAACTGCACATCGGTCAGGGAATAGAGGGTGCCGGAGTTGGTGGGATACATGACACCCCCGCCAACGTTATCGACGGCCATGTCCTTGAGTCTCCAAGCGGGGTCCCAGCCACCCAAGCGGAACTCGTCGAGCTTGGCCTCGGCCTGAGCCTCCTCGAGTTTCTTGATGTCCCTGGTCGCGCCAAGGAGGCCGCCGGAAGTCGCGCTCACAGGCCGCAGGTTTTCGGTGACCCACCAATCGCCCTTGAGGCCGTTGGGATTGGTGACGACCTTGGGAGCGCGGGCGCGGTACTTAGGCTCGAGGTACCGCTCCCAAAGATCGCGCGGTTCCAGGATATGGGCATCTCCGTCAACATATACGTATTTGGGCGTAGTCATCGCATACCTCCTAAGGTGTGTTGGCGCCTCAGCGCCGGTGCATCAGTTTATGGACTTCATCTCTGGTGTGGAATCTATCTAGCGTAGAGCGACACTAGGTGGCCGTCCAATGCCAATTCCCCTGCATGCAGTACATCAAATCAGTTATGACCCACCTTTGCCCGTGATAGCCTCCACTGTTACTCCGTTCGAGAGCCGCTTGCAACCGAGACTGACATTCCGCTCGCGGAAGCGCTCTTTGGGATGGGACCGATTCCGTCCGGAGTCTCTCACTGTGTTCCAACATGCGCTAAACGCCTGGCTATCTTATCAAACGACGCAATTCCTGGCTCGGCCAACCCATCAATGCCCCATTGCCCCAGCTTTACCAAGATCGCCGATGTCCCTGTCCGAGAGGCTTAGCAACTCTTTCAAAACGTACTCATTGTGCTCGCCCAGAAGTGGCGCAGGCCTGATGTCATAGGGGCGCTGGTTGTCTATCATCCAGGCTGTTGTCCCCATGGGGCGTGCCCCAACTTCCTTGTGTGGAACTGAAGCGACGAACCCTCTTTCGATAAGGTGCGGGTCGTGAAGCAGCTCGCCGGAGTCCAGGACTGGGAAGGCCGCGACACCGTGACGCTGCAACAGGGCCGTAACTTCACCTGGATCTCGATCGCGTGTCCATAAGGAGATCAAGTCGTCGAGAGCACCCTGGTTCTTTTGGCGATTGGCTTTGGCTGAAAAGCGCAGGTCTGCCAACCACTCTGGGCGCTCGATGGCAGCGCAAAATTTATGCCATTCCTCGTCAGTCCCTACAGAAATCGCGACCCACTTTTGGTCGCCGCGACAAGGGTAGATGTCGTGTGGAGCCTTCGCCTTGTGGCGATTCCCAACGCGCTTGGGCTCGATGCGATTCAGGCTGTAGTCCGCAATCGCCTCAGGCAACATCGTGGTTTGGGCTTCGCTCATCGAAACTTCGACATATTGACCTTGGCCCGTCTGTGCGCGATGGTAAAGCGCTTCGAGCAGTCCAAGAATGCCATATGACGCGCCGACAAAATCCGGGAGGACGCTTCCAGCCATGCGGGGCTGACCTTTTGGGTAGCCTGTCACAGCCGCCAAGCCGCTCACAAAGGCGACACCGCTATGAAAGCTCACAGCACCCTTCATTGGGCCCGACCGCCCGAAGGCAGACAAGGAAAGATAGATAATCGTTGGGTTGATCCTTCTCACCTTGTCGTAGCCCAATCCGACTTTCTCCATTGCTCCGTATGGAAGGTTTTCTGTCACAACGTCGCTGATTGCGACGAGTTCGCGGGCGACTTCCCTTCCTTCGGCCTTCCTCATGTCCAGCGTGACGCTCAACTTGCTGCTGTTCATGAGGTTGAAGATGCCGCTTCTATTGACGCCAGCCACTGCATCGACAAACGGCGGCAATGTGCGATTCGTCATGAAACTCACGTTTTCGACCAGGACGACTTCTGCGCCTAGCCACCCGAGGACCTGGGTAGCGAAGGGAACGGCAACAGCACGCCCAAAGTCCAAGATCCGCATCCCCCGCAGAGGTTGGTTAGACATACGAAATCACACCTGCAGCCCTGAGGTGGCGCAGTTGCCTGAAGGAGTGGCCTAGGCGGTGGCCAAGGATTTGCGCGGTGTGTTCCCCTAGCTTTGGCGCCGTGTGCCGCCGTGACCAAGGGGTCTCATTCATACGAACGGGGTAGCCCGGTAGCTGCACTACCCTTCCGTTGCTCGCCTTGTAGCTTTGGAAGTACCTACGAGTTTTGGCCTGTTCTGAGTTCACCACCTGGCCGATGCTGTAGGCGGGGAAGCACGGGATGCCATGAGCCATAGCGAGGTCGCCGATTTCCTTGCCAGAGTGCTGTAACGTCCACTCGGTGATGAATGACTCAAGGGCGTCCCAGTTTCGGGCGCGTTCAAACCCATTTGAGAAGACCGGCGACTTGGCCCATTCAGGGTTGCCCATGATACGCAGAAGGCTCTCCCAATGGTTCTGCAGAAAGGCAACGATGACAACGTGGCTATCTTTGCACGGGAAGACATAATTGGGCTGACTGCCCGCGATCTCGTGTGTGCGACCCTTTGGCCTGAGATATGAAGCGTGTGCGATATCCCAGGCCATGTTCATTGCGACTGCTTCCTGCTGACTCACGTCCACTTCGCTTCCTTGCCCGGTCAGCCTGCGGCTGATCAGGGCAGCCATTGTGGCAATCGCGGCTGAAAGGCCAGCGAGATAATCGGAGACCGGCGTTTCAGAGCGCAGGGGCGGCTCAGCGCCCGGATCCGTAATAACGTCGGGCATGCCGGGTGTCGCGAAGGCCAAGCCTCCGGCGCTGACGGCGATCAGGTCGTCGCCTGTATAGTCGCGATGAGGGCCGGTCAGGCCGAAGGGTGTGATCGCCGTAACGATGAGTCGAGGGTACAGGCTTTTCAGGTGGCAGTGGCGAAGGCGCAAGCGGTCGAGCGCCTGTGGGGATTGATTCGTTATTAGGACATCGGCCTGGGCGATTAGTTCGTGGAGAAGGGCTATCCCGCGCGTATCTTCGATATCAATCGTGACACTGAGCTTATTGGCGTTGAGGTAAAGGTAAAGGGCGCTCTGTTCCTTGTCGATGACCCCTTTGGGAAACGGGCCATTTGCGCGAGACGGGTCGCCGCCTGGAGGCTCGACTTTGATGACTTCGGCGCCAGCATCCCCTAGGAGGCGGGCCGCGAAGGGCGCGGAAATCATCTCCCCAAGGTCAATCACCCGGAGCCCGGACAATGCTCCAATAGATGGCGAAGGTTTTGGCTGTGGTCTGCGTGGCATAGAGCTAACGTTCCCGGTCACAGAAAAAGATGGACTTATACCCTGGGACTATAGATCCCGATTCTCTCCAATCGCCCGGTTTCTAGCGCCTATTCAACAAAGTTGATTGGCTGGATGGGTGTGCTCGGGCTGTGCTCAGTGGCCTTTTCATTGAACTTTGACGTCTCACCGACCCACCCTCGGCGGACGATAACGAGGTTCGGTGTTTCGATTGACGTGGTATCGCCGTGCCAGCTTTCATTCGGGGGACGGCACACGTAGAGGCCAGGCTGCCAAATGATGTGAGCGTCAAGGTCGAAGAGGTAATCTTCCCATTTACCGTGGACAACGAAAGCCTCCTCAGCGTGGTCGTGCACGTGGCCAACGCCGACGAGGTTTCGCAGATATGGTTTGAAGCTCGAATGCAGCAGCAGCGAATATCCGGCAACGTCGTCCTGGCGAAGGTCTTTTGCCCCTCGTTCAAGGCCAGTTGGATCGGAGTAAGACTTATTCCACGGCACCACCTTCATATCTTGGTGGAAAACTTCCTTCTTCGACGCTTTATGCTTTTCGTCAGAAGAAAAGACGACTCGGGTGATGCCCTTTTTGGTCTCAGTCGGGCCAAACTCGACGCCTGCCGGTCGGTAGTGGAACGTGTCCGGGCCATATGTGCGATTGCCCGAGGTCATCTCCCCTTCAAGAACATACGAATCGACAGGCCAAGTGCTTACCGTTTTGCCCTGCCTGAACCCCGGGTCAAACTTGATAAGACAGGTGCGCGCACTTGTCTTCACGTCCTTAGAAAGCGTCTTGATCCACGCAAGTCCCTCAGAGTTAGGGACGGTAAGCCGCTCCCACCGCATAAGGGGGGTGAACATGATCGACGCGTTGGTTCTTCTAGCCATCTGATGCACCTCTTTACACACTGCCAGCTTTCTGTTGCTTAGGGTATAACTCGGATTCGCGCCTGTCCAATACCAATAACGCCCTGGGCCAGCCATGGAAACAGTTATGCAATCCCCCTTAATCTGCACAGCTACACCGATGGAGAAGCACCTCGTATGCCTGTAGTGATCGGCTCGACTGTCCAGCACGATTCCAATATCAGAAAGCCAGGCTGGTCTATCCTAGATGGGCTACAATTTAGCAAACTCTATGCTGGAGCAACTATGAGTAAAGGCAACGAGTTAAAAGCGCTCCTGAAAAGGCCCGGTATCCTCTCGGCGCCAGGCGTCCACGATGCCATCACGGCGAAACTCGCGCGCAAGGCGGGATTTGAAGCCGGATACGTCAGTGGCAGCGGCACCGTGACATCGATCCTTGCCCAGCCTGATGTAGGGCTGATCACTCTGCCGGAAATGGCGATGCACGTACGGCACATCAGTGAAGCGACCCCGGTTCCGCTTATCGTCGACGCTGATACAGGCCACGGGAGCGTGCTCAACGTCATGCGATGCGTGCGCGAATTCGAACGAGCGGGCGCAGCCGCGATGCACATCGAAGACCAGGAATTCCCAAAGCGCTGCGGCCACCTGGATGGCAAGACGATCGTTCCCCTCGATGAGATGGTGGGAAAGATACGGGCAGCCGTTGGAGCCAAGACAGACAAAGACTTTCAGATCATCGCCCGCACGGACGCGCGCGCCGTCGAAGGCATGGATGCTGCGATCACGCGAGCCAAAGCGTACGTGAAGGCCGGCGCCAATATCATCTTCCCGGAGGCCCTCAGAAACGAAGAGGAGTTCCGCACCTTCGCGAAGGCCCTCAACGTGCCGCTGCTGGCCAATATGACCGAATTTGGCAAGACGCCGTACTACACGACCAAACAGTTTGAAAGCTGGGGCTATAAAATCGTCATTTTCCCTGTGTCAGCCCTGCGCATCGCCAACAAGGCTGTCCTCGATTTCTTTATCGCCCTCAGACAACAGGGCACCCAGCGGGACTTCGAGCCGAAGATGCTGACACGCAAAGAACTGTATGAGCTTATCGACTACGCAGAGTACGAAAAGCGGCAGGACACCTACGCGCCGAAAGAATCGAAGTGAGGCGCCAGCCCCTCGATTGCTCGATAACCTACCCAAGCCGGACGAATCAGTAGCAGAGATTGCATGCGGTTGCCGGAGGCTCGCGTGTGACGGACATACTTGGCTATCGAAAAAAGATCGCCGTCCTTGTGCCAAGCACCAACACGGTCGTCGAGCCTGAGACGCACATGATGAGCGTCCCAGGGGTCACCGCCCATACATCCCGCATCCGCATGCACTCCGGGGACCTGAGCAATGACGCGGCTGCCGATAGATTTCACACCAACGCCCTGGCAGAGGTAAAGGACGCGATGGATAGTGTGCTGACATCTCAGCCCGACTACGTCGTAATGGGGATCAGCGCACCAACGTTTATCGGAGGGAAAAAGGGAAGCGCTGAAACCAAGCAGCGTCTCTTAGACCTCACCCGCGGGCGCGGAGTCGCCATCGGCTCCGAGGCGTGCGCGCAGGCGCTCCATGCCTTTCGCGTCAAGCGCATCTCCATCCTCAGCCCCTACCAACCCGCGATGGATGAAGACGTGCGCACCTTCTTCACCGATTGGGGCTTCGATGTTGTGAAGCTGAAAGGCTTGCGTATCGCCTCAGCAGTCGCAATCGCCCACGTCACAGAGAGCGAGATACGCGAAAGTCTCGCCGAGATCGACTCGCCAAGGGTCCAAGCGCTCGTGCAAGTAGGCACGAATCTCGCCTTCGTCAAGCTCGCCGACCAGCTTGAGCGCGAGCTAGGTAAACCAGTCATCGCTATCAACGCCGCCACCTGGTGGACAGCTCTGCGGGAGCTGGGCATCCCGGACAAGATTCATGGGTGTGGCGCGCTCCTTCGCGAGCATTGAGCCTTTTGCTACGACCACAAGGAAGCAATGGCGATCCTGGGCTTGTTCGTGAGCCTGGGACCATGTTCCGCCCACCATGACCCCTGGCCTGCTCCACTGAAACAGGTCAATGGATAATTGGAGTCCGCCGGACAGTGTCCAGCATGGACCTCAAGCGTGAACGCCAAACAACGTCCTAATCAAATGGTCTTTTCTGCACAGCTTTCCTTGAGGTCTCTGAAGACTCGTTGTAAACGGCACACCATGTCGCCCTCCGCCGTGACTACGTATCTTGTATAATCGGTCGCCAACGGGGGTCCTCCTGTGCGAACCGAGCTACTGCATATAGCGATTACATTCCCATCGAAGGAAGAGGACGCGCAGATTGTGGCGCAGGCAGACCCGTGTGTGCGCGTCGTCCGAGCGCAGTATGTGGAGCCCGAGGCCCGCCGTGACCTGCGTCGAAAAGGCCTGATCGGCGAACTTGCGCGCCACCCTTTCGCGCCTTCCAACGAATTCATTGAACATGCCCGGATAGCCGAAGTCATGTACGGCTTTGACTTCCCTACAGACGTGCCGAAGATGGCGCCACGGTTGAAATGGGTGCAACTCATCGGCGCAGGCGCCGATCACCTTTCCGGGGGCTCTGGACTCTTTGAAAGCGACATACTCGTTACCAAACTAGGCGGCCCCAGCTTGCGCAACATCGCTGAGTATGTGATGAATGCGATGCTCAGCCACGTCAAACTGACGAAGACATACATACTGGCGCAACCGAAGAAGGAGTGGACCCGATTAAGCGGTGATACGATTGGTGGAAAGACAGTGGGAATCGTCGGTCTCGGCAGGATCGGCAGTTTCGTGGCGCAATTCTCGAAAGCCTTTGACATGCGCGTCCTTGCCTGCCGCCGATCCTTCGACGGCGCTCCTCAGCCTAACGTAGACGAGGTCTTTCCGACTGACCGCCTCCTCGAGATGCTTCCACTCTGCGACTTTGTTGTTGTTGCGACGGCGCTTACGCCGGAGACAAGAGGATTGATCGGAGAGCGCGAACTGCGGGCGATGAAGAAGACGGCGCTCTTCATCAACATCGCGCGTGGGGAGGTCGTTGACGAACCTGTGCTTATCCGAGCGCTAAGCGAGGGGTGGATTGCGGCGGCCCACTTGGACGTCTTTCAGCAGGAGCCTTTACCGCCCGAAAGCCCTCTATGGGAGATGCCGAACGTCACAATGACTCCCCACAGTTCCGCGGCCATGCCAGGCCTAGCGATAGGTCGCTTGCATATCTTCGCAGAGCAGATACGCCGGTATTTGGCGGGCGAACCGCTTCTCTACGTCGTAGACAAAAAGAAGGGCTACTAGGAGCTTGGGCATGCCTGCTGAAGCGGCGGCCTCCTCGCACGCCTCTGAATAAACTGCGAGATTGGGTGTGTGTGACGAATCAGCATCGCGCATTACAAGGCATCAACATACTCGATCTCACCCAGGCCGTCGCAGGCCCCTACTGCACGCGCCTTCTCGCCGGGTATGGCGCCAGCGTCCTGAAGATTGAACGTCCTGGCCGCGGAGACATCACGCGCCATGCAGGCCCCTTTCTCAAAGACATCCCAAACCCGGAGGCCGCCGGTCTCTTTTTGCATCTGAACGGCGGCAAGCGCTCCATCACCCTCAACCTCAAATCGCAGACAGGGCGAGCCATCTTCCTGCGCCTGCTCGAATCGGCGGACGTTGTTGTGGAAAGCTATCGGCCAGGGGCGATGACGGGCTTTGGCCTCGACTATACAACCCTGGCGGGGTGCAAGCCGCACATCATTCTCGTTTCTATCTCTAACTTCGGCCAGACTGGCCCCTATCGAGACTACGAAGCCGTCGATCTGATCAGCCAGGCTTTTGGCGGGCCGCTCATGTATGCCCAGGGCTACCCGAACAAGTCGCCGCTTAAATATGCGGGGAACACCGGCCAGTACTACGCTGGTCTTGCCGCTGCCCTCGCCGCTGTTGCGGCAGCCGGTGTGTCGAAATGGCAGGGCGTTGGCCAGCACGTTGATATCTCTATCATCCGGGCGCTTATGTCGTCGCCGGAGCACAAGCCGATCATCTCACAATATACCGGCGAGCCAAGCCGTCGCGTCTCCAACGATGATCGTTCCGCCTATCTCATGGGCGCATACCCCTGTAAGGACGGATTCATCGGCGTCCAAGGGAGCGGAAGAGGAGAGACGTGGTGGCCGCGAGTGTATCGAATGATGGGGATGCCGGAGCTCATCGAGGACCCGCGCTTCTCGACACCCGCCGATCGTGAGGCGAACCGTGACGAATTCGACGCTCTCTGGTACTCCTGGCTCGCCGAGCACACCCGCCAGGAGATTTTTGCCGCTGCCAATGAGGCTCGGTATCCATTGGCGCCTGTGTACACGCCCGCCGACCTTCTGACCGACCCGCATTTCAAGGCGCGTGGATTCTTCGAGCGTGTGCGCCAGCCTGCAGTTGGCGAACTGGTGCGACCTGGTGCGCCCTTCAAGATGTCGGCAACGCCATGGCTGCCAAGCCTGCCGGCCCCCAGCCTCGGAGAGCACAACGAGCAGGTGTACGTGGAGCAGTTGGGCTATTCAAAACGGCAACTCGTGCAGATGCGCATGTCAGGGGTTATCTAGCTATGGCAATGCTGCCCCTGGAGAACGTTCGAATCCTGGAAATCGCCGAGGGTGTCGCAGGCCCCTGGGCCTGTTCGCTTCTTGGCGACCTGGGGGCTCAGGTCATCAAGATCGAGGCCATTCAGCGAATGGACCAGACCCGCGGACAGAAGAAGCCGAAGGCGGGCACCCACTTCTATCCGAATGGCGAGCCTGGCGATCAGCCGTGGAACATCAATCTCACCTTTATCCGCACCAATCGGAATAAGATGAGCTTGACCCTAGACCTGTCGAGAGAAAAAGGTCTCAACCTCTTCAAGGAACTGGTTCGTGTCAGCGACGCCCTACTCACCAATATGGTCACGGGCGTGCCCGAAAAGTTGGGCATCGACTACACAAGTCTCAAGAAGATCAGACCGGACATCATCATGCTCACATCCTGCGGATATGGGCACTCCGGGCCATACGCCCGAAATGTCGCCATGGCCGGCTCGATGGATCCGATCTCAGGCCATACGTGGTTGCGGGGCTATGAAGGCGAAGATCCGCTCTCGACCTCCTATAGCTCCCACACCGACTCTGTGAACGCCGCCACGAACGCCTTTGCCCTAGTCACCGCGCTCCATCATCGTAGAGCAACGGGCCAAGGACAGCACATCGATGTCTCAGGCATAGAGGCGCTCATGCCGCACCTGGGTGAATCGATCCTTGACTACACCATGAATGGCCGTGCCCGAAACTCCATCGGCAACCGCCACCCGCAACTGGCGCCGCATAACGTCTATCGAGCCGCGGGCGATGACCAATGGGTGGCGATCGCTGTGCGTAATGACCACGAATGGCAGGCCTTCTGCAGCGCTATCGACGAGCCGGAATGGACTAGGGGGTCTTCCTTCCAAACGGCCCTTGGCCGGTGGCATAATCGAGAGGAATTGGACAGGCTCATCGAAGGCTGGACGAGCACGTTGCCTTCAAGGAACATCATGTCTCGCCTGCAGCACATTGGTGTGCCCGCCTCACTCATCCTTGATAACAAAGCTGTCTGGAGCGATCCTCATGTTCGCGCCAGCGGGTTCTTCGAGCTGGTGCGGCATCAGGGCCTTGGCGAAATGGAAATGTCGGGGCTCCCCTGGAAGATGCCAGCGACGCAAGGGGCGATCCGCCTGCCGGCTCCGCTTCTCGGCGAGCACAACGACCTCATCTATACAGGACTCTTGGGCCTCCCCGACTCCGACTACAGGTCGCTCATCAAAGAGGGCTTCGCCGGGACGGAACCCCTGGATAGAGCCGTGTAGCTGCTTGGGTTCAGACGTCCGTGCGGGAAAGCGCACGCCGTCTTTGGCCTCTATTCGCGGCAATCAACAAGGCTCCTTTCGCAGTGGCGGAAGGAGCCTTGTATCGACGGTCTTCATGACGCTATTTGTTGATCCAGACGCGCTCCATGCGATGGAACGAACTCGCTAGGAATGGCCTATCAAGCTCGATATCCTCGATGTACGGCCAAGCTGCCCATGTCACTGAGACGCTGATAAGCGGCGCCACCCACATCCGGTCGTACATCGCCCGTTGAAGCTGCTCTAAGAGTCCCTTTCGCTGAGCAGCGTCGGAGGTGGTTTCCTGCGTATTGATGAGGCGGGTGACTTCGGGATCTTCCCACTTGCTGTAATTTCGGGCGGCGCCTGGGGCGACCATGAGCAAGAGCAGTCCGTTCGGGTCATCCTCGACAGCGCCTGACGGGCTGAGGTATATCTGGAAGTTGTTCTGCGCTACGGCCTGATTGAGGGCCGCCGTTTGTTGAAGATTGAGTTTGATCTTCAGGCCGGCGTTAATCAGGATATTGGCCAGCGCCTCGCCGAGGTCCGCATAGGTGGGGGTGACGGCCACTATTTCAAAGGTGGTGTTCGCGACGTCAACGCCTGCATCAGAGAAGAGCTTTCGAGCCTCTTGGGTGTCGATGCTCTTCGGCTCACGGAACCCAGGCTGCTTAAGGATCTCATCTTTCGCCAGTCCCCATTGTCCGCCTTGCTCCGGGCCGAGAAGGTATCCCGGCGGATAGAACCCCGAGTTATCGCGATAGAGTGTGTTCAGTTGCGGGCGGTCGATGATCATGCTGAGCGCCTTGCGGACTCTAGGGTCGTTGAGCGGCACCTTATTGCTGAACTGTATGTGAGCGAC
>CAMAVV010000025.1 GCA_945861815.1 Thermoflexus hugenholtzii JAD2 | reverse complement strand
CACCGGCGGCTTTTCGTCGAGAGCCTTCGGCTGCGACCCGACGTAGACCTGGTACGAACGCAGAGACTCCTGCGCCGCCTCCGTCGTCACGCCAAGCATCGTTTGCGGGTCGTTCACGTCGCTGACGCCCAGGGCGATCATGTCATCTTCCCGACGCTCGGCGAGCTGCTGCAGGTAGGCTAAACCTGGCACCTTTTCAGGCATCGGTGGAAGCGGGATCGCGGAGACGGTCTCCATCTCGGCAAGGGAGAACTTGCCCGCGAACATCGGCGGCATGTACTTGGTGAGGTCGATGGCGATAGGCGGCACGATGAGGTATGTCGCATAGACCTCATCAGGGTTGGCGACGTTGCGAAGGTAGGCGATAGCGTGGCCCTTAGGCTTGGCCTGGCTGCCGCGCTCAAAGTTCAAAATCATGGGGTGCTCACAGCAACAGCGGTGCGCTCATGATAGCACGGGCTGCCTGACAAACGCCTATTGAGTCAAATGCAACGGTTGGGCAATAATCTCACCATGATTCATCTTGTGCGCTCCAAAAATGGCTCCCCAGTTAGACTCACCGACGAGCGCTGGACGCACATATCTAAAGAGCATTTCGAAATGGCCGACTTGCGCGCCACAGTGCTCGATACCATAGCCCGACCCGGATTCATATTCGCCGGTCATCATGGCGAGTTGCTTGCAGTCCGCCAAATCAAAACACGTTTGTGGTTGGTTGCAGCTACCGAGAAATGCCGCATGATTGGTTTGTCATAATAGGTTTTGTGACCAGTAAAGTTCACTCCCTCAAAAAGAGACCCCAGCTATGGCCGTGATTGAAGTGCGCGACTACGTGAAGTTGATACCTGCGGTGAAACGCTCACCGACGGGAACCCTGTGGTCAACCTATGATGCTGAAGCGGATACTCTCTACATCAACTTCAAAAAGCCGAGCCGGGCGACTGACAGCAAATTGACCGACGACGATATTATCCTTCGGTATGAAGGAAAGGCCATTGTTGGCGTAACTATCTTGCACGCCAGCAAGCGCCGCCGATAAGCGCCAAGTCCTCTTCCCTGCGCCTCTAACCCTCTCCAAATCGGTGGAATCTGCGGTTAGAACTCCTATCTACTCCCCTACTCCACCACCGCTACTGCCTGTATCTCCACCTTGTATTTGGGGCTTCCCAAACTCTTCACCACGATCGCCGTCACAGACGGCTTTGCCCCGGGGAATAGCTCTGCGATGATCGGGTAGAGCGTCTTGCCAAGCTCCATATCCACCATAAAGCATGTCAGCGACACCACATTCGCCATGGTGCCGCCGCCGCTCTCGACCACCGTGCGGATGTTCTCCAGCGCCTGTCGCGCCTCCGCCCCAAAATCGCTTCCACCCCCAGCCACCTGTCCTTTGGCAGCGCCGACTTGCCCGGAGACGTAGATCGTCTTGGCCGCCTTCACGCCCTGGGAATAGAACGAGGCCTTGAATAAGCCGTCTGGGTTGATCGGTTGCATCGGCATACGCGCCTCCTAATAGACCACTTGTTCCTGAATGAGCCTTCCCACTGCACCCTCTGCCATCCCGAGCATGTCGCAAAAGATGCCTTTGTTGTCTTGTCCAAGCCCATGGGCAAGACTGCGGATTGCGCCAGGGGTCTTGCCCAAATGCCACGGGATCCCGTAGATGACGTCGCTCTTATCGAGTCGCTTATCCTGGATGACAAGACTCTGCCGCCGGAACTGGTCGTGGGGGTCAAGATAGACATCTTCCAAAGTGGCAACGACCGCCGCAGCAACGCCATGTGCCTGCAAATGGTGCATCGCCTCGTAGTTAGTCTGTGTTCGCGTCCATCCAGCGATGCATTCATCGAGCTCCTCTTGATGCTGCAGGCGCCCATAGACATCTGCGAACCGCTCGTCCTCTGTCCATTCCTGTTCGCCAACAGCCGTGCAGAAGGCTCGCCACTCTTCTTGGCTGCTCACCGCGATTGAGAGCCATTTGTCTCTCCCTTTGCATGGGTATATTCCATGGGGCGTCATCGTCGGATGGCGATTGCCCTGAGGCACGGCGACGCGCCGGTTCATCGAGTAGTCTATGACGCTCTCGCCAAGGAGCGATGTAAGACCTTCGTAAAAGGAGAGGTCGATATATTGCCCTGCGCCGGTGCGCTCGCGATAGTGTAGCGCCGAAAGCAGGGCAAAGGCCCCCATCGTCGCCATCGTCGGGTCTGCATCCCAGACGTTCACCATCAGGCGGCTATCGCCGAAATAGCCGACGTGGCTATCGAAGCCGGAGACGGAGTTTATAGAGGGGCCATACCCCATCAGGTCGCGGAAGGGCCCGCTCTGCCCAGCTGCCGACATGGAGAGCATGACGATGTCAGGCCGCTCCTTGCGAAGGGCTTGGTAGTCCAGCCCGAACTTTTTCAGCACCCGTGGTGAATAGTTTTCGATGACGATATCGCAGTGACGCACGATTTCCTTCGTCATCTCCACCGCACGCGGCTTGTTGAAGTTGAGCGTGACGCTCAAGCGGTTTCGAAAGACGAAGTTCGCGTCCAGCATCTTGCGGATCTCCGACGGGTCCTTCGCGATCTCACGCATCTTATCGGAGCCTGCCGAGGACTCTATGCGGATGACCTCCGCCCCCATGTCGGCGAGGTAGTGGCCAAGCACCGGGCCTGCCCACACCTGGCCCAGGTCTGCAACGCGATAGCCCTCCAGCGGCAGTGTCATATCAAATGATCCCCGTCCTGCGCATATCCACTAGGTCCACTCCGCTATAGCCTAAAAGGCCGCAAAGCACCTCTGTGTTGTGCTGCCCCAGGCGCGGCGCAGGTTTCCGCGATCGCCACGGCGACTCCGATAGCTTGTAAGGCGCACCTGGATATCGTAGCCGTCCCGCATCAGGGTGCTCCATGTCCACCCAATAGTCGCGCGCCTTCAGGTGTGGCGATTGCGCGACATTCTCCATCGTCTGCACCGCTTGAAAAGGGATCATGTTGTCGCGGCAGAGCTTCCACAGCTCCGCCTTCGTCTTCGACATGAGGAACGGCCTGATGCGCTCGTCTACCTCCTCTGGATAGAGCTTTCCCATCGCATCTCGGTCCTGGTACCTGGGCTCCTTCGCCCATTCCGGGTTCCCCATCAGGTCGATGAACCGCTGCCAGTGCCGCTCCTGGATTGTGATGAGGGTAAAGAAGCCGTCTTTGCATGGAAGAACGGTCCAGGGGTAGGAAATCATCTTGAGCCGGGGCCCGGAACGCGCCGCGACAAAGCCCACATCGACAAAATCCATGATGTTCAGCGAGCTGACCAAGGTGGACATGCACTCGGCGCTGGAGATATCGACGTGCTGGCCTTCACCTGTCTTACGGCGCGCGAAAAGGGCCGCCATCGTCGCGGCGGCGGCGCTGATGGCCCCCCAGTAGTCGCCTCGAGAAAGGGGCGTCGTCAGAGGTTCGCGCGCCGGGTCGCCGATGCGCGACGCGATGCCGGAAAGGGCGGTGGAGTTGATGGCATGTCCCTTGTAATCCTTATATGGCCCGCTTCGCCCAAAGGCCGTGACCGATGTGACAATGAGCCGTGGGTTTGCCTCCGCGAAGCTCTCGTAGCTAAGTCCCAGGTCACGCGCCTGATGCGGCTGCAAGTTTTCGATGAGCACATCGGCCTGGCGGCAGAGCACAAAGAGCGTGTCGCGCCCTGTCTTCGTTTCCAGGTTCAGCGTGATGCCGCGCTTGTTGGCGTTGAGGTAGAGAAAGAGGCCGCTCTTCTCCCGGTGCGGCATATCGCCGGGGAACGGCCCGTGCCGCCGCGAGGAGTCGCCACTCTGCGGCCGCTCGACTTTGATGACGTCGGCGCCCAGGTCGGCCATCATCTTTGCGGCAAAGGGCGCGGAGATGAAGTCGCCGACTTCGATGACGCGGATATCTGAGAGCGCTGCGCGGTCCTTCAGCACCTGTCCACTCCTAAAAAGTTGGCCTAGTATAGGCGGCTGCAAAAGGCGTTGTCCAGGGAAAAGCCCGCCGCTGCTGCGCAGTTGACGGGACTCCGCCGCCGGGTATGATTGACGCGCCTCGCATCTCGGCATTGGAGGACATATGGACAGGTCTCTCGCTTCCCTGGACGGACGCACTGCCATCGTGACCGGCGGCGCAAACGGCATAGGCAAAGGCATCGCCATGGGGCTCGCCTCCTTTGGCGCAAATGTCGTCATCGCCGATAAGGATGGCGACGCCGCGCAAAAGACGGCCGCCGAGATCGCCAGGAAGGGCGTTCGCGCTCTCCCCTACACCGTTGACGTGCGCGAGTTCGATCAGGTGAAGGCCATGACCAAGGCGACCCTCGACAACTTCGGCAAGATCAACATCCTCGTCAACAACGTCGGCGGCACCTTCAAGTCCAACTTCCTCGATGTCGCCGAAAAGGGATGGGACGCTCTCATCCGCATCAACCTCAAGTCGGCCTTCTACTGCACCAAGTCCATCGCCGACGAGATGGTCCGTCTCAAGACAGGCGGAGCGATCATACAGGTAACCAGCATCGAGGCGTGGCGCGCGGCTCCAGGTTACGCCGTCTACTCGGCCTGCAAAGCCGGCCTGGAAAACTTCACCTGGACCATGGCCCTTGAATTGGCCCAGCACAAGATTCGCGTCAACTCCATCGCGCCCGATGTTATCGTGACTCCGGGAGTCAACCTAAGCGCCAAGCCCGAGGACAGCGAGCGCTACAACCGCACCATCCCGCTTCAGCGCGTCGGCAACATCGAAGACGTGGCAGGCGCGGCAGTCTACTTGGCATCGGACATGTCGTCCTTTGTCACCGGCCAGACGATCCATGTGGACGGCGGCAACTACGCCTCCAAAGGCTGGATCCGCGACCCGAGCGGCAACTGGGTCACCGGGCACTAAACAAGAGCAGGGGCGGACCTGCGTCCCCGCCCAATAGAAGGGTCTCATGGCAGACATCGCATCAGCAGAAAATTTCACCCAGCGCTTTGAATCGATCTATGAAGAGACCGAACGTGAAGTCACTGGCCTGACATTGCAACAACTCGATTTCGCGTCCGAAAAATGGGAGTGGAGTAAGTGGAGCATCCGCCGTCAGCTCGGCCACATGCCGATGGTCGGCGTCGCATGGATGTACCGCAGGTGGAACGCCGATCTTCCAATGAGCGGCGTCGCCCCGTTTTTCAAGGACTATTACGGGAAGGCGCCTGAAGAGCAGCACAAATACGTCAACGCCCTCGATGCGAACGGCCTTCTGGCGTTCTTCAAAAGGGGCATCGAATTTAATCTATTTGTCGTGAAGCGCGAGACGCCTGCAACGATGCGCTCCCAGTGGCTGACGATCGACTCAACCGGCTTCATCGCCCAGGTCAAAGCCGCGCATCCCACGGGCATCGAAGATGACCCGAACAACCCGGGAAAGTGGCGTATCAACTTTGAAGCGACATTCCGCCACGTCTATTACGAGCTCACCACCCACTTCTACAACATCCAGCGCCTCAAGCGCGCCCAGGGCTTGAAGACCATCACCAAAACGCCATCCGAGGGCTACCACACCCTGCCGGCATGGGACGCCAGCGAGCCTTAGCTCAGGTGCTATGATAGAACCAACGTCCGCGAAAGGCCCCTGGCATGACCGCGAAACTTCAGATCGAAATCATCTACTGCAACGAGTGAGGCTACCTCACCGACGCCGTCAGTTTGGCGGAGAAGATGCTGCAGGAGTTCCACAATAAGCTCAACGGCGTGAAGATCGCCCCAGGGCCTCGGGCCTCTTTCGAAGTCTCTATCGATGGCAAGCTGGCCTTCTCCAAGCTCAAAGAGCACCGCCTGCCGGAGACAAAAGAGATTCGCGAAAAAGTTCGCGCCGCGATTACGCAGGGCTAGGCTATTACTCCGCCTTACGGCTTCCCCTTCGGCTTCGCCCACTTCTCCTGCGCCTCCGGCTGCTTGTCCAGCGCCCCGTCGCGCAGCTCAAGCACCCGCTGGGCCACCTCCATCACTGCGCGATCGTGTGTGGCGACGATCACCGTAACCCTGTCCCGGCGCACGATCTCGCCCAGCAGGTCAAAGACCGTCTTCGCATTCGCCGAATCCAGCTCCGCCGTCGGTTCGTCTGCCAGGATGACCGACGGCCTGTGCACCATGGCGCGCGCGATGGCCACCCGCTGCTGCTCGCCGCCGGAAAGCTCATAGGGACGATGCTTGAGTCGATGGCCCAGGCCAACCACGCCAAGGGCCTCCTTCGCCCGCGCCTCCCGCTCCTGCCGCGCGATACCTCCGATGCGAAGCGGCAACTCGACGTTCTCATGGGCGGAAAGCAATGGCAGTAGGCCAAAGCTCTGAAAGACAAATCCAAACGTTGTGCGGCGCAGGGAGGCCATCTCCGCCGCACCGATCTTCGTCATATCGCGCCCCTGGAAAAGGACAAGGCCGCTGCTGGGCGTGTCCAGGCCGCCAAGCAAGTTCAGCAGCGTCGTCTTGCCTGAGCCTGACCTGCCAAGGAGCGCGACGAAATCGCCCTGTTCGACGGCCATGCTGACGCTGCGGACAGCCTGAATCATGCGCCCGCCCACCGTAAATTCCCTAGTAACGTCCTCTGCGGCAAGCTGTGGGCCCTGGTACTCCGTCGTCATGGGCCCTCCACACGTATCTCCGCGTGGTCGCCCTCGATGCTCACGCGCACGTGTTCCGGGCTGCCCAGCTTCTCCAGCACCTGCTTGGGTATCTGCAAGCGTCCTGTGCCGTCGACGATTGAAAGCTCCTCCATCGCCTCCTCGCCATCAGCCCGCCGCTGATAGCTCCGCTTGCGCACAACCTCTGTGCTCGTCTTGCCGTCTGAGATCGCGATAACTCTGTCCACCTGGTCCGACACCTGCATATCATGAGTGACGATGACTACCGTTGCGCCATACGTGGTGTTGGCGGCGCGCAGCAGGTTGAATATCTCCTGGCCAGTCTTTGTGTCTAGCTCTCCAGTCGGCTCATCGCACAGGAGGAGCGGCGGGTTGTTCGCCATGGCAACAGCGACACTGACGCGCTGCTGCTCGCCGCCGGAAAGCCTGTCGACGGTGTGATTCAGCCGCTCCTCCAAGCCGACAAACTTGAGCAGTTCAAGAGCCCGGTCGGAACGCTGTTTCTTGTTGCGATTATCGAGAAGCAACGGCAGTTCGACGTTCTGCCTGGCGGTAAGATACGCCACAAGGTTGCGGCTCACCTGCTGCCAGACAAAGCCGATGCCCTTCCGCCGGTAGTCCACCAACTCGCCAGGCCCCATCTTCAGCAGGTTGCGCCCGCCCACATTCACTGCCCCTGCCGATGGCGTCTCATACCCGGCCAGGATGTGCAACAGCGTGCTCTTCCCGCTGCCGCTCGGCCCCACGATCGCCACCATCTCGCCCTTGTTCACCCGCAGGTCGAGCCCGCGCAGCGCGACGACTTCAAGGTCGGCGACCTTGTGGATCTTGAAGAGGTCCTGACAGTGGATATAGAGGTCTTGCGCCGGCTGAGCCTTACGCTGCCATTGCATCAGGAGTCTCCAAATCGCATAGCGCGAGGGATGGCGAACCGCGAGTAGTAGAGGGCCATCGTCACCGTCACCACCAGGAAAACACCTGCCATGATGGCGTAAGTGGCGATTATAGCAGGCCAGTTCACCTCAGCCACGAAGGGCGGCAGCACGCGCGCGCCCTCTTCCGTCAAGCCAAGGTACGGCATCAACAGCGATGTGAGCTCGTAGCCGATCCAGCCGCCAAGCCCCAGGCCGATGACGACGACGACGATCTGCTCCAGAAAGACGACACTCGCGACCGAGAGCGGTGAAAGGCCCATGCTGCGCAGCAGGCCAAACTCGGTGCGGCGCTGCTGGGCCAGCATATAGGCGTAGACGCCGAAGCCAAGCAGACTCGTGATGAGGACGGCGACAAAGGCGATGTTGAGCGCGCCGCGCCACCCGGCGGAGATGAATGGATCGGCGTGGAAGTCCGATTGGAGCGCCTGCCTGTCGCTCACACGCCCGTTCGATTCGCGCTGCAGCGTCGTCAGCAGGCGTTGCCGCTCAGCGCCCTCTGCCCTCGATGTCACCCGGAACTCATTCGGCAATATCTCGAACGTGCTGTCTACGGCGTTCGCGCGATGCAGCAATGCCGGCAGGCTCAGCACGATGAAGCCTTGCGTGTACGGGTCCATCGTCGGGAAGAACTCCACCACCTCGCTCACTTTCGCCTGCACCGAATGTCCCGTGAGCGAAAGGCTCATCACGTCGCCCTTGGAGAGCCCGGTGCGCTCCAGCACCTCGCGGGAGACGATGGCCGTGAGAGGCGGACGCTGCTTCGAATCGACGCCAAGCAAAAAGCCGCGCGTCGAAGCATACGAATTCGGTCCCCAGATATAGGCGACCGATTTCCCACCCGCCTCTCGCGAGACAGTGCTGCTTACCTCCATGCCGTCTATCGCCGCGCCCGTTGCGTCGTTGATGACGGCCAGTCGGCTATCGTCCGTGAACGCCTCCACCGTCTGGCGTCCTGCGGGCGTCGTCGCCACTGCCTCGTCGAAGTACAGGGCGCTGGGAGAGAGCACGGCCGCAGGGTTGCGCACGCTGAGCGAGATAAGGCGCAGCGGAGGCTGCATCTGCAACGTTCGCGCGCCCGCCGCCTGCACCGGCGTCTCGAGATACTGCCAGTCCGTCCCGGTGATCCTGCCGATGTCGTAGTCTCTGTAGCGTCCGTTCGCGTCGCCGATGCGCGCTCGCACAACCAGGTTGCGCTGGGCAGTGGCAGGCCGCACCCACACGCCAATTGCGGTCGTGCCTGGCGGCAATGGGAGCCCCTCTTCCTTCGGCGCGTCGGCCGCAAGCATCGTCATCAAGCCGTCCAAGGACCGCCCGGAGAAATCGTCGCGGAAATAAGATGTCTGGCGAAAGCTCGCCGGGTCTACGGCAAGCACGTCGAAGTCGGTCAGGGAAAAGAGCGCCTGGGCGTAATAGACCTCATTCCGAAAGGCGGGCGCAAGACCCTCTGCCCCAGCGATGCTGCCAAAGCGGTCGCTGAAAGAGACGGAGGCGCCGCTGGATGGCAGAAAGACGTTCTTCACAAGGATGTCGCCGCCTGACGCATATGACGCGCGGTCGCGGTAGCTGCGCTCCAAAGTCGCGCCAAAGTTCGCCGCGAACATCGCCACGCTCGCCGCGAACATCAGGAGCAGCGTCGGCCTCATGAAGGGCGTCGGGTTCCGCGCCAGTGTCGAAAAGCCCAGCATAGGCCATGCCGCTCGCAGCGAGCTTGCCAGCCCGGTGAGGCCCTTCATCGCCAGGGGGAAGAAGCGCAGGAGCAAAAGACCGATGGCGAAGAGGAAGAGGGCAGGAGCGGCAAGCAATGCCTTATCGATGTTGCGTTCTCCCACGAACGTCGTTGTCACGATGCTGCCCCGCTGGGTCAATTCCCAATAGAGCAGCACGGCGAGTATGCCGAGGAAGACATCGATGTAATAGCGCGTGAAGAAGGAGGCCACAGGCCGTGCAAGGCTCGCCTTATAGCGAAGCGGGTTCAACAAGGTGGCCGAGACGGTGGGAACCAGCAGTGCCGCGAAGGAGACACCGGCCCCCAGCAGCGACATCCCATAAGCATTCGCCGACATCGACACCGGCAGTGAGCCGCCGCTCGTCACATCGGAGAAGGCCGGCGTATAGCCGATGATCTTCGTCGCGCCATAGGCGATAAGCGGCCCGGTGAAAAAGGCCGCGACGGCCACAACCGCCGACTCCCACACATAGAGCGTCATGATCTGCGAGCCGTCTGCCCCTCTGCTCGTCAGCAGCGAGATCTCTCCCCGGTTCTTGTCCACGATCACGTTCGCGATCATGATGAGATAGTAGAAGACGATGCCCAGGATGAGAGCCGTCACGATCAAGAGGGGGATTCGCCCAAAGAGGTCCTTCGTCTCGAACTCTGTGAGTACTCTGCCTAGGCGCGTCTGGTCGTTATAGTTCTTCAGGCGGCTGCGCAGCTGGCTGCTCATGCGCTCCAGGCCGAACTTCGCTAAACCCGCGTTGTTCGCATCGATCTTCGTTGAGTCCACCGTGAGCGCCCAGGAATAATCGGCCAGCATCCGGGGGAAGATGCGCGCTACGCCGCTGGTGAACGTCTCCTCAGGCACGTAGACCGGCATGAAGTTATCGCTCTGGCTCTTCGTCACATAGCTATACGTCTTCGTTTGCCAGTAGACATCCTTCGGGTCGGTGCGGCGCAGGATGGCCGTGATGCGCGCGATCCCGTGTGTCGTCACATCATCCCAGTGGGGGGCGATAAGCAGCCTGTCGCCGACAGAAAGCTGTTTCCCGGCGGCCGTCTCATCGAAGATGGCGACGGGTATCTCAGGGATCGAAGCCGGCCGGTTCTGCGCGTCGCTCTGCACCGTCAGCGCCCGTGGCCGCTCCCCGGCAACTACCGTCGTCTTGCGCTCGAAATCAGTGCTGCTGAAGAAGAAGGTGCGCGGGCGCGACTGCAGCTTCGCCTGCTCGATGCCCTTGATATTTTCCTCCGACGCCACCGGTGCCTGTCCCCCGCGCCCAACGTCGTTCACATAGAACGTCGAGCCCTCCATCGCCCGCGTTCTTCCCTGGACGAACCACGCCACATTGCGGTCGATCGCCGTCTCCACCTCGTTGCGTATCGTGGCGTACGAGGCGGCGTCCGGCGGCGCGTAGTAGCTCACAAGCCCGATGTCCAGGTCCTCTTGCTTCGCCTCGCTGAACTGCCGGTCGAGGCCCAGTTCGCGAACCGAATCGCCGTAGATGAAGACGCTCGACATGAGCGCCGAGGCCAGCAGCGCGCCGATGAGCACTGGCACAAAGAGCCGCGACCTCGATCGGAGGCGGCGCAGGGCCAGCGGCCAGAGCGTGAGGAAGCCTGGCAGCATCAGCCTTCTCCCCGGCGCAGCATCCGCCATATCGGCGCGCGCCCGTACTGGAACGCCGTCCAGCCCACCACGATCGCCATCGCGACCGCCGTCGCCAGCAGCACGATGCCAAGGCCGCTCCAATCGGTCACGCGCGCAAAGGGCAGCTGCACCTCCCGCCCTTCCGTCGTGTGATTCAGGAACGTCACCATCGTGCTATGGGCGCGCGCTCCCACCACCGCGCCAAGCACCACCGCCGAGAGGACGATGACGCCGTGGACGAACAGTTGTATCGCAAGCAGCCCCCGTTGTGTCAGCCCTAGCGCCCGCAAGACGGCGTGCTCCAGGGGCAGTCTATACGCGCCGACGTAGTAATAACCCAGATAGCCGCCAATGGCGATAATGACGAGGATCAACAACACGGTGAAGACCACACCTTCGCTCGCCGCGCCAACCAGCGGGTCTTTGTTCAGCAGGTCAAGCTCTGTGCCCCTGTCCATGACCAGGTACGTGTCCCAGCCGTCGCGGCGCATGCTCTCCTGAAAGGCTGCCCGCTCCTGCGCATCGTTCGTCAGCCTCAGCCAGACCTCGTTAGGGAAGGCAAGGTTCAGCCCGCGAAAGAGGTTGGCGTAGTGCAGCATCGTCTCCAGGTTCCCAAGGATGAACGGCCGCGCCGGGTCCATCGTCGGGAAAAAGTCCAGCTTGTCGGCGATCTTCACCGGCATCGGCACGCCTGCCATGGAGATATCCAGCACGTCGCCCACGCGCTTCCCGGTGCTGCCAAGAAAGGCGCCGCTGGCGATGATCGGCAGCGGCTCCCGCAAGTCCGACGGATAGATGCCGCGGAGGCCTACGCCGCTCGTGGGCTTCCAGGAAAACTCGAGCGTCGGACGGTTCTGCAGCTGCACGCGCGTCGAAGCCTCAACCGTCTCCGAGAGGAGCGCGTTCGTCGCCATCGGTGCCCAGCCTTCGCGCCTCTCCAGGCGGTCGATGACCGTTTCACGTCCATCCTGCAGCTTTGCGGTCAGAGCGCTGAAGTTGAACTGCCCTGAACTGTTGTACCCGATGAATAGTTGGTCCAGCGGGAACGGCTCCTGCGGGAAGTCAAGCTCCCATACATATATCGAAAGAAGGGTCAGCGGCCCCTTCGGACGCTCTCCGAACGACGCAACGAAGTCCGCCTCCATATACCGCCAGTCGGTAAAGTCCAGGCGGCCAAGGCGGAAGCGCCACGGATTGCCGTCGGCGTCCCGGATGCGCATCCACAGCGACATATTTTGATACGGCGACGACGGCTTTACCCAGATGCCCGCCCCCGTCGTGTTCGGCGGCAGGTCTTTCCCACGGAGGATGGCGCGCCCGGTATCGAGCTTGCGCAGCAGCGTGAAGAGGTCCTGGTCGGCGAAGTCGTCGCGGAACCAGGAGACCTGGTCGAACTTGATCGAATCGACGAGGAGCAGCGGATAGGCCGTGCGAACGTCGCCGCCGAAACTGTCCGGGTCGAAGCGATAGGCGGCGCGCGCCAGCTCGACGGCGGGCCGCTTGGCGAACTCCGCCTCCAGCGATTCCGTGCTGCCGCTCGTGAACGATGGGATGTTCACCAGCCGCGCATCGCTCCCTGAGGTGTAGAGCCCCCGGTCGCGATAGCTCCTCTGCACCGTGCCGTTGTAGCTCGCCGCAAAGACCGCCATCGCCGTGACCAGCATCAGCAGAAGCGCAGGGCGCAGGAACTGCACCGGGTTGCGGCTCCAGTTCCAGATGCCCAGCGCCAACCACGTTCGCGAGGTGAATGACGCGACGACGCCTAACAGCCACAAGAGCACCGGCACGACGCGCAAGATAAGCAGAGAGAAGGAAATCATGATGAGCAGCGGCGCGACCAGCAGCAGCTGGTTCACCGAATCCCGCCCGAAGAGCCGCTCCGTCACCAGGGACCCGCGCTGCGTCAACTCCCAGTAGGCGAAGCCCGCGAGGGCCAGCAGAAAGAAGTCGAGGTAATAGC
>CAMAVV010000024.1 GCA_945861815.1 Thermoflexus hugenholtzii JAD2 | reverse complement strand
CCTCAAGCGGCACACCGGCCCGCCACTCCTGGAGCACGGCCAGCTTCTGGTCAGCTGGCCATCGCCCCCAGCGGGCCGTTTCTCCTCTGGGAGGCGGAGTACGGCATCGCCTTTTGGGTCTATGCCGCTTTCTCCTATGGGATCATGCTCTTCGGCATCTTCGTCCTCCTGCAGTCGATGATCGGCGCGACGCGGCTCTTTCAGGTCCAAGCCCTCTCGCTGATCGCCACGGCCTTCGCGCCTCTCTTCGGCAACCTGCTCTACATCTCCGGCCTCACGCCCTTCCCCAGGTATCTGGTCTCCCTCACCTTCTTCTTCGCAGCTGCGGGATTTGTGTGGCTCCTCTTCCGCTCTCAATTCGTCACGTTGCTGCCCATAGCCAGGACCTGGGTGCTGGACACCATGTCCGACGGCATGCTTGTCCTCGACGACCGAGACCGCATCGTCGACACGAATCCCGCCGCCCGCGCCCTCGCCGGGAAAGAGGCAGCGGCCCTGACAGGACGCCCGGTGCAAGAGGCATTCAAAGGATTTCTTCCCCAGGAGCCTGAATGGAATGCGCGTCCCGTCCAGGAGGTCTCCTATACCAAAGACGGCCACACCCAGGTGCTCGAGCTGCGCACGTCGCCGGTCTTCGACGCGAAAAACAAGCCGAGAGGGCGCATCGTGGTGCTGCACGACATCACGGTGCGAAAAGAGGCGGAAGCGGTGCTGAGGCGCGGGAGAGAGGAACTGGAGCGGCGTGTGGAGGAAAGGACGAAGGACCTGCGGGATGCCACACGGCAGGTCCAGGAGTCACGGCACAGGCTGGTGAGCGCCCAAGAGGACGTGCGCAAGGATGTGGCGCAGCAGCTCCACGGGCCTGTGCAGAACCGGCTGCTGGTGGTGCAGTACCAACTCAATGACGCCATCGAAGCGCTGAAAGCGGGCAAGCCGGGGGCACTGGAGTTGGTGCAAAAGTCTGTCGCCCTGCTCGATGAGATCGTCACGAGAGACCTGCGGGCGGCGATGCAGCGCCTCCATCCATCACTCATCCGGATCAACCTCCTCGTGGCGCTGCAAGAGCTGGCCAAGCGCTTCGAGAACACATTTCACGTCGAAGTCCGGGCCATCGAGACGACACGCAGGTCGCAGGAGTTGTGGCGCACGGGTTTGCCTGAACAGCTGCGGCTTGCGATCTACCGGGTGACCGAGGAGGCGCTGACGAATGTCCTGAAACATTCGGGAGCAACCACGGCAAGCGTTGTGCTCGACCACCCCAGGGACGGCGAAGTGACGGTCACAATCAGCGATGACGGGAGGGGCTTTGACACGGCGGCGATGAAGCCCGGGTTCGGCACCCTCTCGATGCGGGATTACTGCGGCGCGGAAGGCGGCTCGCTGACGATGGAGGGCCACCCTGGCCGGGGAGCCACCGTCGTCGCCCGGTTCCCGCAACCGCCGGACCCGAAGGCAGTCGCGAGGCTGGCGGAGAAGATGCCTCGCCCTGGGGAATTGGAAAGCGGAGGAGAAGCTCGCAAGCGGAGCGCGAACGGCCCGGCGACGGGCCAGACGACGCTCCTGCTCGTCGACGACCAGCCCGATTTTTGCGCCTATCTCCTCGAGATGCTGAAGCCCCACCGCGACCTTCGCGTCGTGGGGGTGGGCCACAACGGCGAAGAGGCGGTGCGGTTAGCAAAAGAACACCAGCCCGATGCTGTGCTGATGGACGTGGAGATGCCTCGGATGGATGGGGTAAGGGCGACCCGCGAGATTCAGGCGGCGCTGGGGGAGACGAAGGTGATATTGATGAGCGCGCGCCACGAAGAGGAATTTCTCCAGGAGGCGAAGGCGGCAGGGGCGCGGGATTTCATCCCGAAGATCGAGCTTTCGGCGGCGCGGCTGCGTGAGGCGTTGAGGCGGTGATGACGGGACGGGGTTCATGGGGGCAAGGAGTTGGAATGACTACGCGCCGCCGCCGTTACGACTCCATCATCTGCTTGGCCACCTGGCGGCCGAGGCGCACGCTGTAGTTAGTGCCGCGATCCTCCGGGTATATCTGCGTCGTGTTCGCCAGCCAAAGGTCGTTGATGGGCGTCTTAAGCGAGGGGATCTGCCGCGAGTAGTTGAGGCCGATGATGGGCTGGGCGGCGTCTTCCTTGTGGTAGTGCCGCTTCTTCACCCATGACGGGTCGAAGTCCGGGTTGATCTTTTTCAGCGCCGGGATATAGGACTGCCATAGCTCATCGGGCGTCATCTTGTAGTAAGGGCTGTCCTTCGCCAGGTAGTTGGAGAGGTAGACGACGTGGTTGCCGCCGTAGTGCGACTTGTCGATGTAGTTGGTGTGCTCGATGACGCCGACGAAGGGGATGGAGCGGTCGGCGACGTTGAGCCAGTAGGCCCAGCTGAACGGCCTATCGAGCTCCATGACGATGAGCACCGCCGCCTGGTAGACCACCTTTGAGAGCTTGGCGGCATAGTCGGAGGGCAACTCAGGGACGAGGCGAGGGAAGATGTAGGAAGGCGTTGTAGAGAGGATGCGGTCGAAGGCGCGTCGCTCTTCGCGGCCATCCTTGTGCCTGATGCGCAGGCCTGTCGCGCGCCCGTTCTCCACAATGACCTGTTCGACGCTCGATGGGTAGATGATCTCGCCGCCCTGTTTCTTTATCGTCGCCTCAAGGACGTCGAAGACCTCGCCGAAGCTGCCCATGGGGTAGCCGAGCTGTTCTTTCGCGAGGCTCTTCCCCCGCGAGGCGGTGCGCAGGTAGATCTTCCCCCAGAGCCATGCCATGGAGACCTGGCTGGCGTTGACGCCGAACTTCCCGCGCAGCATCGGCTCCCAGATAACTTCGTAGATGCGCTTCCCGGCGTGCCTCTTCATCCACTCTTCGGCGGTGACCTTTTCGTACTCCTGGGGCCAGTACTTCTTGCGCTGAAGGCGGAGGGTAAGCAGGCCGAGCTTCACGCGGTCGTACATGGGGAGCGGCTTAAACTTCAGGAGGTCCATCGGCGTGGTGAACTTGTGGATCGTGCCGCCGTGGAAAAAGCCGACCTTCGATTCGATCCAGGCGAGCTTTGGGCCAAGGCCAAGCTCGTGGATGAGGTCCACCATATAGCGGTCGCTGCGGAAGAGGTGATGGTAGCCCTTCTCCAGACGCCCGCCGCCGACATCGAAGGTTGCGGCCTGGCCGCCGAGGAATGGCGCGCGCTCGTAGACGGCGACCTTGTGGCCGGCCTTGGTGAAGTCGTAGGCGGCGGCAAGGCCGAGCGCCCCAGCGCCGATGATGCCGATGTTCATTGTTTTTCTCCGGCAGGCGTTTCCAGCAGGCTACCGGCACGCTGACGCGCAATCATAGCCAATGACATGTGCTGCATCCACATGAAGACGAGCCCCAGCAATGTCACAGGCGCAAGAAGGGCGACATGCAGGGCAATCGTGAAGGCAGTCGCGACGCCGCCAGCTACGTCGAGGCCCTCCAGGGTAAGGCGCGCGCCCCATTCGAAGGGGCCGACGCCGCCCGCGCTGGAGGGGATGCTCGTCGCGAGGTTCGAGGTGGAGGTAGTGAAGAGCATCCCGTGGAAGGAAAGGTCCATATTGAAGCCGTAGGAGATGAGTTGGAACATGGCCGCTTCGGCGAACCAGATGGGAAAGGTCATCGCAAGCACTGCCAGAACACGCTTGGGGCTGTGCAGCGTTCCCAGGCCCTCCACGAATCGCAAGCCGAGCGTTTCGATCGCGCCTTTGCCCTTTTTGGGAATGAAGCGCACGAGAAGGCGCACCAGCCGCCGTCCGAAGTCGGGGCGCATGGCGATGGCGAGGAAGAGGGTGAGGATGATGACAAATGGCGCGACGACGAAGAAGAGCAACGCGCCGAGAGGGATGCCTGAATCGTCGGAGAGGTTATTCAATACATCGGTCAAGGGGAGAAAGGGCCAGACGAAGAGGGCGATGATGAGGAGGCCGATGCCGTCGAAGACGCGCTCGATGATGATGGTGGCCAGCGCCGCCGTCTTGCTCACGCCTTCCTTTTCGCCGACGTAGTAGGAGCGCACCAGCTCGCCGAGGCGAAGGGGCAACAGGTTGTTCGCCATGTAGCCGATCACGACGATGGGATAGAGGCGCTTCGACGGGACTTTCTTCATGGGGGAAAGAAGGAAGCCCCAGCGGGCCGTCCTGAAATAGACGGCGATGAAATAGATGGCGATGCCGGGTATGAACCAGAGGTAGTTCGCGCTCTTCAGCGCATCGGCGGTCTCAGAGAGGTCGACCTGCCAGAAGAAGAGAGCGAGAAGAGCGACACTGAAGGCAAGGCCGATGAGGAAGCGGCGCGACGTGAACAATGCGTCGAGGCTCCAATCGAAGGCGCACACGGGCCTGAGATAGGTCTATGACACAGGGTACGTAGTATACGTGGCACGCGAACGCAACGCCAAGGGAAGGGTTAGCTCCCCGGCTTGCGGAAGTAGGCAAAGGCGCTGTCCACGGCAGGATCGCTCTTGAGGTCGCGGTACATGTAATAGCGCAGGAGGCTGTTCCATTCATCGCTGGATTTCAGGTCGTCCCAGAACTTGCCTGGGCTGTAGCGCTGGTAGGTCCAGGGCGCGAACCACTGGAGAAGGCCAAAGCGCTCGCCCTCGCCGTATTTATCCCTATCGCCGGCTTGGAACATGATGCGCTGGTTGCCGCCGCTGAGGAGAACGACGTCGGCCTGCACCTCGCCGGTGTGGTTCGACATATCGCGGTGGCTCACCTTCTCGTAGTTGCGCAGGTACCATCGCCAGGGGGCCAGAGCCGCGCCTGACGTGTCGGCGATGATGACGAGGTTCTTCCCTTTGCCTGACGTGCGTGCGTAGTCGTCTATCTCCTGAATGACTCGCGGCACACCTTCGCTCGTCTGCGAATAGACGAGCAGTTCCTTGGCGTTATCGTCGTTGGCATATGCGACGTTGGTGGCAGCGCGGACGGTGAAGAGCGTCATAAGGGCGACAAGGGACAGGGAGACGACCTTGAGGCCTGTCGCAAAGCCGACGTTGCGCCAGATAAATGCCCCGAGGTTGATGAGGACGACAGTGAAGATAAGCGCCCCGGTAAAGCTCCACACGCCAAGGGAGTCGCGATCCCAGGGCACGCTTTTGACCATGGCGTAGACGGCCAGCGCCAAGAGCGGCGCAGCAACGAGGAGGGCGACACCGCCCTTCTTCGCCATGGCGGCCCAGGGCACCTTGGCAAGCAGTTCGCCGACGGCCTTGCCTGCCAGTAGCGCTGTGGGGAGTGCCATGTGCGTCGTAAGCCAGGGCATCTTCTCGCCCGCCACGATAAAGAGGAGGAGGGCCATCAGCACCCAGTGGATGAGGAACCATTCGAAGGGGTCACCCTTGCCAAGGGCGATGAGGTTGACGATGAGAAGACCCAGGGCCATCGGGGCGAAGACAATCTTCGAATCGGTGGCGAAGGCGAGGCCTGCTGCAACTCCGCCCGCTAAGACGATGATGATGAAAGAGGCAACAACAACGCTCAGGCCACGGCGAACGGTGTAGACGGCAATGGTGGCGACTGCGGTGAAGAAGATCGCGGTCTCGTAGAGCGAGAGGGTCATGAAGTAGTAGTACCAGGGTTGTGACCCGCGCTCGACGGCCTGCTGGGCGATCCAGTAGCCCAAGGACTGCCACACGCCAGTGCCAAGGCCGACCATGTTGGTGAAGAAGGTTGTGTGGAGGATCAAGAAGAGGAGCCAGAAGCCGACCAGGGCGATGACGAATATCCATCTGCGCCACCAAAAGCCCATGGTTAAGGCGGCGGTGAAGAGGACAAAGACGATTGCGCCGGCAGCGGCGTAGGCCGCGCTCCCGCCCGTTGGCGCGCCAACTTTGCCTGCGCCAAGAGCGTTGTTGTTGTTCACCAGCTCAAAGCCATTGCTACCGCCGGGGAACTTGTCCACAAGCGCGCCCAGGGCGGCGGAGAAGAGCGGCAAGGAGAGGGCGAGAAGAAAGATGAACCAGCCTCCCGCTGGGGCCGCGTGGTCAGATTCTTCAAGCCAGGCGCGAAGGGCCCAGACGGCCAGGAAGCTGCCAAGAATGGCGAAGTTGATGAAGGCCGTCTCCTTGGTGGAGAAGGAGAGGGCGAGCAGAAGCGCGCCGATGTAGATATAGCGGTTCTTTCGCGAATCGATATAGCGCCAGAGGCAGACGATGAGTCCGAAGTCCCAGACGAGGACGAAGGGGTCTTCCCGAAGGAAGCGGCTGAAGTAGAGGAGGGAGGGCGAGAAGGCGATGAAGGCGGAGGCGCAGAGCGCGCCCCATACGCCCATGCGCGACCTGAGGAGCAGCGGCATCAGCACCAGGGCCGAACCGAAGAGGGCAGGCATGATGCGCGGGGCAGAGAGGTTATCGCCGAAGAGGAAGAAGCCCAGCGCGCCCATGATGTACTGGACAGGCCCGTGTGCCCAGGGGCTATGGTTGTAGCCCTCGCCTCTATAGAGTTTCCAAGCGTCGAAGGAGTTGATGCTTTCGTCGTAGTGGACGGCGCGGGCGTCCAGGTTCCAGAGGCGCATGGTGAGGGCAATGGAGAAGAGAACGACGTAGAGGAGCGCCTCCCAGGGTATCTGGTCGAGGCGAAGGGAGAGGCGGAACTCCGGCGCGCTGGGCGGGGGAGGAGACGGCGGCGGAGCCTGAGGGGTCTCAGGCTGTAGCGGCTGCGCCGGGGTGTCGGGCGAAAGAGCGACCATTGGCTTCCTTAGGAAGATTCGCGCGTTCTGTATATTACAACGCGGTCGTTCCGAAATTCGATATCCATGAATAAGCGGAACTTGTCGCCGACGCCCTCGCCGTAGGTGCGGCGCTCCAAATCGCCGACAAAGACGTACTCAGCATCATACTTCTTCAAGAGGCGAATGACGGCAACAACGTCCTGGTTCCTGTAAATAGCATCAACGTCGCGGAAGCGCTCCTGGATTGGGTCAAAGGGGTTGCCGCGCCACTGGTGCTCGTGGCCGGGCCAGCCGAGGATAGTGGGGATGCCAGTGCGCATCGCGATGCGGCTGATCTCCGAATCGTAATCGCCGGTGGGCCTGCCATCCCCGCCCGGCATCGCCTCCACAACGACCATGCTGTGGTCCACGATGCTGCGCAGATGGCGAATGGCCTCGAACTCCTTCGGGTTGCTGCGCTTGGCTGAGGCGAGTGCGTCCAGTGTTCGCGAAGGCATACCCTTGGTCGCCTTGTTGTTCACAGCAGGGGGCATATAGGCCATCCCGGCGATGATGAAGGCGACAAAGACTGTCAAAAGGCCGGCTATCGCCAAACGGGGTAATCGCTTCACGAGGAAGAGGCGAGACGCCCACCAGTAGAAGGCTATTGCGCCCGCTACGGAGAAGAGCGCCCACGTTTGGTAGTAGATCTTGAAAACGGTATTCATGCGATTGTTGAAGAAGTCGACGATGCGGAAGAGTTCAGCGCCCATGGTGAGGAGGAGGCCGAAGAGGATGAGGAGAAGAGCGAACTGAAGGGGCGTAGAGGCAGACCCCTCTTTGCGAGCTTTGCCCAGGAGGACGGCGAATCCAAGGCCCATGACGATGAACCAGGGCATGAGGTGCCAGAAGCGCGTGCCGATGGCGAGAAGGCCTTCCGTCGTTTTGCCTTCATGGACGTCGACGCCAAGCTCCACGCCGGCCCAGATGGCGAAGGGAATGACGGGAAGGAGAAGCGCCAGGAACCAGGTGCGAGACCAGAGGGATTGCTTGGCGGGCGCATGGCCCTGTGCCCCTGCGAGCGAATCTGCCCGGGGGTCTTCCTCCGCGCCCCAGAGCCAGCGCAGGGCGTGAAGGATACGGTCGCGGAAGAGGACGACAAAGAGGCCGGCGATAAAAGTCGTGATGAGGAGAAGAAAGGGGCCCCAGACAAGGGTGAAGTGGATGGGGCGCGTCATGACGCGGCGCACGGGGAGAATGCCGCTGGCCTGGGAATCGAAGACGAGGTAGAAGGGGAAATAGAAAACGACACAAGCAATAGCGAGGATGGCGATAACCAATGCGACCTGCCGCCAGTCAACGGTCGCGCCGCGAAGGCGGGCATGCAGGGTGCGTAAGAGGATGCAAGCGAAGACGAGAGCCGCGAAGGTGGGCATGTCCCAACTGTTGATGAAGCCGAGGCCGCCGAGGATGAGGGCGATGAGGACGGCGTGCCAGGGATGCCGCCGCAGCCAGGAGAGGTCCACGATTGGAGCGGCGCGAAGAACGGTATAGCCCACGGCCATGGCGAGGAACATGAAGGGCAGGGCCATGACGTGGGGGTGCATATCGCCGAGCATAAAGCTGAAGAAGGGGAACTCGGTGATGGTGTAGTCCACGCCTCCACCGCCGCCAGGGAAGCTGTTGATGACACGGGTGGAGCGCCACCACCACCAGGTATCGTCGGGGAAGCGGCTTGCGCTGCGGTCAACGCCTGTAAGGCCGTCTACGCGGACCCACTTCCAAAAGCCATCGGAGCCGCCGCCGTTGGCTTGGAGGTACTCCAAAAAGCCGACGAGGTTAGCCATAAAGAGGAGAAGAACGACGGCGAGACAGCCGACGAGCATGGCTGTCTTTACGCTGGGGAGTCTGATGGAAGGCATCCTGATGGAGCGCACGACGTTGTAGGCGATGCTGAACGCGCCTGTGGCGGCCATGGCGGCGAAGGTGGCGAGGGAGAGGTTGTAGGCGACGCTGGAGGAGATGCCGGTGAGTTTGGTGATGCCGCCGGCCATCAGGTAGCCGAAGTAGTAGTAGGAGACAGACTCGCCCGCGAACCAGGCGTCCTCCGGCGGGAAGCGGTCGGTGTGAAGGATGCTGTTGAGGAGCATGAAGTCCATCGGCTGTTCCGTGTGGGCGACATCGGGCGTCATGCTGCGGATGACGGCCCAGACGACGAAGACGCCGAGGAAGACGGCCTCTGTCGCAAGGACGACACCCCACTGCTTGCGAAGGAACTGGAAGACGGCGCGGCGGCGGCGCGCGGCGATGAAGAAGATGACGGCCAGCATGACGAAGAAGATAGCGAAGGTGAGGCCGCGCCTGTTGGGAACCCAGTGGCCAAGGAGCCAATAGGCGTAAGAGAAGATGAGGAGGCCAAGGGGGCGGCTGAAGGCATAGCCGCGATCAGGCAGGCGATGGAAGAGGACGAGGGTGAGGGGAAGCGTGGCGAGACCGAGGAGGAGGAAGGTCAGCCACCAGAAAAATAGGTCGAGCAAGGGCTAGGCCTCACGGGCGAAGAGCGCGTCGACGAAGTCAGAGGCGGAGAAGGCGGCGATATCGTCCGTCTGCTCGCCTGTGCCGACAAAGACGATGGGCAGCTTCAGCTGGTCGGCGATGGCGAAGGCGATGCCTCCCTTGGCAGTGCCGTCCAGCTTCGCCAGCATGATGCCGGTGACGCCGACGGCATCGGCAAAGCTCTTGGCTTGGGCAAGGCCGTTCTGCCCCGTGGTGGCGTCCAGGACGAGGATGGTCTCGTGGGGGGACTTCGCATCGAAGCGCTGGATGACGCGCTGGACTTTCTTGAGCTCTTCCATAAGGTTGGTCTTGGTGTGGAGGCGGCCTGCGGTATCTATTATTACTACGTCGGAACCGCGCGCCTTGGCTGCCTGCAAGGCGTCGAAGGCGACTGCGCCGGGGTCGCCGCCCGATTGGTGGGAGACGACCTCCACGTTGATGCGCTTGGCCCATATCTCCAGTTGCTCTGCGCCTGCCGCGCGAAAGGTGTCCCCTGCGGCGAGGAGGACCGTCACGCCTTTATCTGTGAGGAGTTTGCCTATCTTGGCGATGCTGGTGGTCTTGCCGACGCCGTTGACGCCGATTATCAGCACAACGTAGGGCTTGGCGGGCAGGGCAAGCTTCTCCTCGCCGGCGAGGAGCGAGGGTTTGCTGGCGACAGTAAGGACGCGGAGCATCTCATCCTTGAGGATGGCCTGAACTGCAGGGCCGTCGCGAGCACCCTCTTTCCTGACGCGCTCCTTGATGCGGGCGAGGATTTCGATAGCCAGCTTCGCGCCTACATCGGCGGCGATGAGGGCCTCTTCCAGCTCGTCCCAAACGTCGTCGCTGACCGTCGGTTTATCGAGGATGCCAAGGATGCGCCCAAAGAGGCCGGAGCGGGTCTTCTGAAGGCCGGACTCTATCTTTTGCTTGCGTCCAAAGAGGCGAATCATAACCGGAGCATGATAGCACGGGGAGAAGAGGACAGGAGATTTATCCACTGAGAACACTGAAGGGATAGGCGGCAAGAAAATGGAACGTGGGGAAGGAGGAAGAGTAGGCATTGGAAAGGGACAAGACAACTCTTATACTTCCCACATTCCTGAATTCCGGACTTCCTTGACCCTATGGTGAGGTGATCGCATGAAGATTGGCGTTGTCTTTCCGCAGACGGAGATCGGCGCAGACCCGGGCGGCCTGCGAGCCTACGCAGAGGCAGCAGAGGCCCTGGGCATCGACTACATCCTGTTCTATGAGCACATCCTCGGCGCGGACGTGAACTCGCACCAGCCGTGGAAGGGCGTCTATGACGCTCGGCATATGTTCCACGAGCCCTTCGTACTGTTCGGCTTTCTGGCGGCTTGCACCAAGCGCATCGAGTTCGTGACGGGGGTGGTGGTCTCGCCGCTAAGGCAGACGGCGCTCCTGGCGAAACAAGCGGCAGAGGCGGATGTCCTCAGCAATGGCCGCGTGCGCCTCGGCATCGGCGTCGGCTGGAATCAGGTGGAGTATGAGGCGCTAGGGGTGGATGTGCACAAGCGCGGCGCGATACAGGAGGAGCAGATAGAGGTGATGCGCCAGTTGTGGACAAAGCCTGTCGTGACCTTCAAGGGGCGCTTCCACACGATTACGGCAGCGGGTCTGAACCCGATGCCTGTCCAGCGGCCCATTCCCATCTGGATGGGGACCTATTCCGAACGAGGGCTGCGACGGGCAGGCCGCTTTGCCGACGGCATCATCCCGGCTGGGCCTGGGCTTTCAGACCGTTTGAAGGACATCGTGAACGCCTTCCGCCGCCACGCGAAGGAAGCGGGGCGCGACCCGGCGAAGCTGGGCATCGACGCAAGCGTGGTGCTGGCGAACTCGACGCCTGAGCAGTGCGCGGCGAACGCCCTGGAGTGGAAGGCCTTCGGCGCGACGCACGTGCGAATCAATACGATGGACTGCGGGCTGAAGGGCGCGCAGGCGCACATCGAGGCGATGCGGCAGTGGCGCGAGGCGCTGAAGAAGACGGGGGTCTAGCCAGTCGAGTCTCCGCCTGGTACGACTCTTTTTTTCTTACTTCTACCCCGGCAGCGTTGGCCTAGGCATACCCCACATGCTTGGCCCGTAGGGCGCGGGGAGCTTGGTGCCGTCGACGAGTTTTTGCTCCACCACATAGCCAGGCGCAAAGACGTTCATGCCGGAGTAGTAGAGGGGCGTTGGATGCGTGGCAAGGTGAGCGCAGGTCAGCCCAGGCACGTCGACGTTCAGGGCTTTGCTGACGTCGAAGCCGAAGGGGCCCATGTCTTGGGCGAGGCGCTCCGTGCCGACGAAGCCGGGCTCCAGGTTGATGACGGCGATGTTGAACTGCTTCAACTCCTTCGCCAGGCCTGGCGCGATGCGGTTGAAGGCGGCCTTGCTGACGGAATAGCCAAGGCCCCATCCGCCGGCGCCGAGCATATTTGGCGTCTCATGCCAGCCTGCGCCGGAGGTGACGTTGATGATGACACCGCCGCCCTGTTTGCGCATGGCAGGGATAACGAGCTTGCAGAGGTAGAGGGGCGAGAGGACGTTGCACTGGATGTGCTGGTCGAAGAGGTCGATGGGCGTGTCGATGAACCAGTCCATGTGGCCGGGGCCGATATAGCGAGCGTTGTTGACCAAGACGTCGATGCGCCCCCACTCACGGAGCGTCGTCTTGACGGCGGTCTCGACATCTTTTCGCACCAAGAGATCGAGCTTCACGACGAGAGCCTGGCGGCCAAGGGCTTTGATCTCCTTCGCCACCGATTCCAGGCTCCCCGGCAGGGGCGTCTTATCAGATTTCTTGACCGTCGAAGAGTGCTCGAAGGCTTGGCCCTCCTTGACGGTGCGCGCGCAGAGAACGACGTCGAAGCCTTTCTTTGCCAGTTCCAGGGCGCACCCGCGTCCGATGCCTCGGCTTGCGCCGGTGACCATTGCGACTTTTGATGGCTTGGGCATGTGGGCCTCCTTGGGGATATTCCGGGAAATGGGCGCACGCCCTTGCGCCCCTACGTGACTTCTTCGCCTCGCAATTTTGCCAGGGCCTGGCGGGCGGCCTCTTGCTGGGCGGTGCGCTTGCTTCGTCCCTGGCCGCGGCCCAGCACTTCGCCATCGACCACGACCTCGATCTCGAAGTCTTTGAGGTGGTCGGGGCCTTCTGACTTCACGACACGGTACTTGGGCGAGGGGCTGCCTTCGGCCTGGACCTGCTCTTGCAACTGGGACTTGAAGTCCTTCGGGGCGGCGCTGGAGAGGGCGGCAAGCCGCTCCGCGTACTGGGCCAGCGCCCAGGTGCTTGCCACGTCATAGCCTTGATCGAGGTAGACAGCGCCAAGGACAGCCTCGAAGGTGCGCGCCAGGTTGCGCTCTTTCTTGCGCCCGCCGGACTGCTCTTCACCTTTGCCAAGGAGAAGGTGTTCGCCCAGGTGGAGGCGCTCAGCGATCTCGGCGAGGGTCGAGGAGCGCACCAGCTCAGCGCGCATGGTGGTGAGGCGGCCTTCAGAATGGTCAGGGAAGCGGCGGAATAGAGTGTCGGCAATGACTGCGCCGAGGACAGCGTCGCCCAGAAACTCCAAGCGCTCGTTGCTGATGCTGGCCTCTTCGGGCGACTCATGGAGGTAGGAGCGATGGACGAGGGCCTGCCCCAGAAGGCCACGGTCGGAAAAGACGAGATCAAGAACGACTTCGAGGTCTTGGGTGGTGCGTTTTGGCATAGCGAGACGGCAATGATA